>CAMKDB010000033.1 GCA_946411155.1 uncultured Faecalibacterium sp. | reverse complement strand
CGTCCGGAACAGCTTGTGATCGTCCGCGTCGTGAAGGAGCGCTGCCAGGGCGACTACTTCCCTGTCGCAGTACGGAAGCTCATCGGCAAGCGTCATGGCGTTGTGATAGACCCGCAGGGAATGTGCTGCGTCGTGGCCGCCCGCATTGCCGCTGAACAGTTCAGAGATATATGCCTTTGCCTCTCCGACAATCTTTTCGAATTCCATAACACTGCTCCTTCTTCCCTGTATTCCCAGTTCATTGTATCATTATCCTGACGGGTTGTCTTTGCAGCTTCCGGGACGGCCGGAAATGCGTCTGTCCGTCACGTCTTTCTCAAAACGGGAGGAGAAAACATGCTTATCGATCTGACATTGAGAATCACGCCAAAAATGGTAACAGACGCCCAGGGGAACGAGAAGAAAGCGCTGTTCGGACATCTCGGGACCCATTTTGACGTGATGGATAAAGAATTTCCTCTGGAATACACCAGGCGCGAAGCGGTCGTTTTTGATGTCTCTTCCGTTAAGGATCGCGACATCACTGTTTCCGATATCAATATCAGCTCTGTACCCGGAGACTCTTTTGTCGCCTTTTACACAGGTTTTATCAACAGAGAACCTTATGGCGGAAATAAGTATTTCTCCTCGCATCCGCAGTTAAATTTTGAACTGATCGATGACCTTCTCAGCAGAGGTGTATCTGTCATCGGGATCGATGCTGCCGGCATTCGACGCGGTAAAGAGCATACCCCCGCAGATCAGTACTGCGCCGATCATGGAGTGTTCATCGTGGAAAATCTGTGCAACCTGGAACAGATCATCGGAAACTGTGTAATCAACACCTATCCCATGAACTATGCAGAGATGACCGGACTTCCCTGCCGGGTTATTGCGGAGATTTGAACAACTCCATGACTCGGTTCCTATCGTAATGCTATATCGAACCCAGTGCCTCCTGTAGAGCGTACCGAGTGATTTCTGTTCACCTTCTGCTTTCATTTTTTGGAGGAAAGAATATGTGCCCGTCGTGGCTGAAAAACGCCGTATTCTACGAGATTTACCCCCAGTCCTTCTCTGACTCGAACGGAGACGGGATCGGCGATCTGAAAGGCATCATCTGCCGCCTGGATTATCTTTGTTCTCTGGGCATCAACGCGCTGTGGATCAATCCCTGCTACGATTCTCCGTTCATGGATGCAGGATACGATGTCAGAGACTATAAAAAAGTCGCCCCGCGATACGGGACGAACGAGGATCTGTATGATCTTTTCCGGGAATGCCATGAGCGGGGTATCCGCGTACTGCTTGATCTAGTCCCCGGACACACTTCAGATGAGCATCCCTGGTTTATCGAATCCTGCAAGGCGGAGCATAATCAGTACAGCGGGAGATATGTCTGGACAGAGCATGCTTTTCAGGGGATCGCGGACCATCCCTATATTTCCGGGATGAAGCCGCGTTCCGGTTCCTACATGCTCAATTTTTTCGCCTCACAGCCCGCCTTAAACTACGGATGGCTGCACCGGACTGAAAGCTGGATGTCGGCGCCGGATTCTCCGGAAGCTCTGGCAACCCGGGAAGCCATGAAGGATGTCATGCGTTTCTGGCTCGACAGAGGATGCGACGGATTCCGTGTCGACATGGCAGATTCCCTGGTCAAAAACGACGATGAGGATAAACATGCCACCGCAATGATCTGGCGTGATATCCGCGCGATGCTTGATTCGGATTATCCGGATGCCGCTCTTGTAAGCGAATGGTCCAATCCCTACCAGGCGATCTGTCTCGGCGGATTCCATATGGATTTCTATCTTGACCACCATTACAACGGTTATAATACGCTTCTCCGTGACTATGAGACCGAAGGCGGCGATCACAGTTTTTTCAAATCAGACGCCGGAGGAGATATCCGCAGATTCCTCTCAGATTATCTTCCCAAATATGAAGTCTCCCGCAGTCTCGGCTACATATCCATGTTCACCTGTAACCATGACACGCCGCGCCCGGCGAACACCCTGTCTCCGGCTGAACTGAAACTGGCATATGCGTTCATCTTCACAATGCCCGGCGTTCCCTTCCTCTACTACGGAGATGAGATCGGCATGCGGTATCTGGATGTCCCCACAAAAGAAGGCGGATATCAGAGGACCGGGAGCAGGACCCCGATGCAGTGGGATCATCATCGCAACCTGGGCTTTTCTTCTGCCCCGGAGGATGAACTGTATCTTCCGGTGGATCACGCTCCGGATGCACCGACTGTGGAGGATCAGCTGAAAAATGATGATTCGCTGCTGCAGGAAACCAAACGTCTCATCGCGCTCCGTCTCAAGTATACGGATCTGCAGGCGGACGCGCCGTTCTCCGCAGTTTACGTGGGAGGACAGAATGAACCGTTCCTGTACAGGAGAGGAGATCTGCTGCTCGCAGTCAATCCCTCAGGCAGCGCACTTACAATCCGCATACCTGAACTGGCCGGCACTGAGATCATTTACCGTATCGGTGACAGCCGCATGTCCGGATCCGGACTGATCATGGCGGGTCAGTCATTTACTGTTCTGAAACATTGAAGCAAAACTGAAGACAAAATAAAAAAACCGCTATCACTAGCGGTTTTTCTTTGGTGCGAGTGACGAGACTTGAACTCGTACGTCATGGACACACGCCCCTCAAACGTGCCTGTCTGCCTATTCCAGCACACTCGCATCGGCAAAGAGGATTATATCAAATCGCTCCTTGGCTTGTCAACGATAAAAATGAATAATCCGGCACAGAAATCAGTGCCGTTTTATCCGCCTTTATCTGGGCGGTCCCAGAAGATCCTGTTCAGAGGATGAAAACTGAGAAACGTCTTTCAGTTTTCGCTGGATCTGCCTCGTCCTCACGCCGATCAGCTTGTCCAGTTCCTCGTTAGCTTTAACGATCCGGTTCTGAGCCGTCTCCAGGACTCCCCCGAAAGTCTCGAATTCTGATCGGACTTCTCCAAGGACTTTCCAGACTTCAGACGATCTCTTCTGGATTGCCAGAGTCCGGAATCCCATCTGAAGGGAATTGAGAAGAGCAGCCATCGTCGTAGGTCCGGCGATGCTGACTTTATACAGCCTCTGAACTTCATCTACGGCGCCGATACGCACCGCTTCAGCATACAGCCCTTCAACAGGAAGGAACATGATTGCAAAATCTGTTGTCGCGGGGACCTGAACGTACTTGTCTCTGATCTTCTTGGCTTCCTGTCTGATCCTTGCGTAAAGATCTCTGGAAGCAGCGTCGATCTCATTCCGGTCGCCGGTATCATAAGCATTCAGCAAATGCTGGTACATGTCCAGCGGAAACTTGGAGTCGATTGGGAGAAGTACCATTCCCTCGCCGTCTCCGGGGAATTTCACCGCAAACTCGACCGGATCCGAGGAGCCCGGCTTCGTCACGATATTCTTCTCATACTGCTCAGGCGAGAGGATCTGCTCCAGGATCGCCCCGAGCTGGAGTTCTCCGAAGATACCTCTGGTCTTTACATTAGACAGAACCTTTTTCAGGTCACCGACCCCCGCTGCCAGATTCTGCATCTCACCCATGCTTTTATAGACAGCTTCAAGCTGGTCGGAAACCAGTTGAAAGCTTCTGCCCAGTTTTTCTTCCAGCGTTTTCTGGAGTTTCTCATCCACTGTGGAACGGATCTCTGCCAGCTGCTGGTTGTTGTCCCGCTGGATCGCAGTCAGACGGCTTTCCATTGTTTCACGCATGCGGTCCAGCCGCTGCTCGCTCTGCTGTGAAGAAGCAGCGAGTCTTCTATCCATAGACTGCAGCGTTTCGTTCAACTGGTTCTGTAGAGAACTCAGCCGTGCGTCTTCCCTGGAAAAAGAACGCTCAAGCGTCTGTCCAAGGCTGCTGTTCATCGCCTGCATACCATCGGCGGATTCCCGCCTAGAGTGCCTCATCTCCGATGAAAGCTCTTTCCTCATCTCCTGGAACTGCTTTTCCGCGTGATCTCCACCGCTCCTGTAAAGCAGAAAACAGCAGAGGATCAGGGAAACCGCAGAAAAAGCGGTGCAGAGAATAAGCAAAACTTCCTGGATCGTCATCAATAAAGAAACCTCATCCACGTCCGCGGATCATGATCTTGATGGGCGTGCCTTCCAGACCATATGTCTCGCGGATCTGGTTCTCCAGATATCGCTGATAGCTGAAATGGAACAGTTCCGGATCGTTGCAGAACACCGCAAACGCCGGCGGTCTTGTGGTCGGTTGCGTGATGTAATAGATCTTGAGCCGTTTTCCCTTGTCTGAGGGTGGCTGGACACGGGATGTTGCCCGCGCCAGCAGTTCGTTCAGAGACCCGGTACGGATCCGCATCGCGTTCTGCTCGTCGACGTACTTGATCAACTCCAGCAGACGATCGACGCGCTGGCCGGTCTTAGCGGAGATGAAGATGATTGGCGCGTAAGCCATGAAACTGAAATCCTGTTCATATTTCCTGCGCTGCTCCTGCATCGTCTTGTCGTCCTTGACCACAAGATCCCACTTGTTGACGCAGATGATACAGCCTTTCCCCTGTTCATGGGCATAGCCAGCGATCTTGCTGTCCTGTTCGCCAAAGCCCTGTGTCGCGTCGATCATGATCACGCAGACATTTGCCCTGTCAACGGCAGCAAGCGCACGCATCACGCTGAACTGTTCGATCTTATCATCGATCCTGGATTTCCTCCGCATCCCGGCGGTGTCGATAAAGGTGAACTTCCCCTTTTCATTTTCCACATGGACATCTATGGAATCTCTGGTGGTCCCGGCGACATCGGAAACGATAACGCGGTTCTCCTTCGCAATACAGTTCACCAGCGAGGATTTTCCCGCATTCGGACGTCCGATCACTGCAACCAGTACGGAATCATCCTCTTCCTCTTCTTCCGGCTCGTCCAGATAGGAAACGATCTCATCCAGAAGATCTCCGGTTCCATGCCCATGGAGAGAAGAAACCGGGAAAGGATCACCCAGACCGAGAGAATAGAATTCATAGAATTCCGCAGGAACCGCGCCGATCGAGTCCACCTTATTGACAGCCAGAATGACCGGGCGCTTTGTCGTCCGGAGCATATCCGCCAGTTCCTGATCCGCCGCAGTTACTCCCGCACGGATATCCGTCAGCATGACGATCACAGCAGATGTCTGAATCGCCAGTTCAACCTGCTGCCTGATGTGGGGCATATATCCCGTATTGTTTCCGATCTCAAGCCCGCCTGTATCGATAAGAGAAAACTTATACTTTCCCCACTCACAGTCACCAATAACCCTGTCTCTGGTGATTCCCGGAACATCGTCTACGATAGAACGGCGTTCCCCGATCAGTTTATTGAAAAAAGTGGATTTCCCTACATTCGGGCGTCCAACGATCGCAACTGTCTGCTTCACTTCTTCGGACTCCTTTTTATCAGAATAATAACGTTTCAGAGGCACTCTTCGGGAATGATGAGGATTCACCTTCCCAGCATCGCATCAAGAAGATCCATTCCATCTGCGGTCAGCCTCAGCGGTCTGCCGAGTTTCTCTTCAAATTCAGCCCTGGTCATGTCATCCAGGAATCGGTCATTGTCTCTCCTCAGGACTGCTTCTGTCATACACAGACAATCGCCCTTCAATTCCTTTCCCTGCAGCTGCGCGAGGATATCCTGAGCTGTGAGCAATCCCGCAACAGTGATGGTCGGTCCGAAAAAATCGTTCCGGATCGCATAGACTTCAACATGCAGGTTAGGAAATTTCTCCTTCGCGACCTCCGCAAGATGAGCCATCAGGTCCTTGGCCGCATAACCTGTCGCGATGTCCAGATAATGCAATTCCTCGTCTCCGTCTTCCAGGGAAAGCGCAGAGCGAAATTCATCTTCCAGCTGCGTGCACATTCCGACACCGTTCTCGATCTGTCTGTAATCCCCGTATTCCTCAGGGGACAGCATCGGTTCCTCGGCCATGAGATAAAACTCATCCGACGCATAAACAACGTCGTTTCCGTACAGTTCCCTGCATCTGGCAGCGATCGGCCGGATCAGTTCAAGAACTTCGCGGGCACTTTCTTTGTCGAAAGGTCTCAGTTCCGTCAGCCCTTTTCTGTGTGCGGTCAGCCCGACAGGCACTACCGCCACACTTCCGACCTGCGGGCAGAGCCGGACAAGATCCTCCAGGGTACTGCGCAATTCTTCACCGTCGTTCCAGTCGCGGCAAAGAACGATCTGGCAGTTGAGATCTACACCGGCCTCGGCAAGCCGGTATAAATACTTGAGTTTTTCACCGGCAAATCGGTTTCCCAGCATCCGGTTCCGCAGCTCCGGGTTCGTCGTGTGCACTGAAACATTGACCGGAGAGATCTTCATTTTGATGATCCGTTCCACATCATGATCAGAGAGATTCGTCAGAGTAACGTAGCTTCCGAAGAGAAAGCTCATCCGTTCATCATCATCTTTGAAATAGATACTCTCCCTCATTCCTTCGGGGTTCTGATCAATGAAACAGAAGATACAGCGATTCCAGCAGGAATGCTGTTTGTCCATCAGGAACGAATCCGATTCCAGTCCGAGCTGCGTATACTCATCTTTGACCACATGGTATGACCGTTCGCTCCCATCCGGAAGACGAAAAAGCAGGTCCAATTCGGTAGCCGCAGCATAGAATCCATAATCCAGGACATCTGAGATCTCCTCGCCGTTGATCGACAACAGCAAGGTTCCTTCAGGAAGCGCCAGCGCTTCCGCAGGCGATCCTTCTTCCGCGCCTATAATCCGAACAGCCATAGAATTCCCCTCTTAACCAAAAAAGACGAGGTTTTGAACCCCCGTCTCTTTGTTTCAGTCTTACGCTTCCTTGTTTACAACTACTCTGCCGTTGTAATATCCACAGAAACCACAAGCCTTATGCGGTACCATGTACTCACCGCACTGCGGGCAAGTAACAAGCGTCGGAGCGGCTATCTTCCAAACGGAGGAGCGTCTTTTATCGCGCCGCGCCTTGCTGGTCTTTCTTTTCGGTACTGCCATGCCGAGCACCTCCTCTATAATCGCATTTAAAGCAACGCTTCAAAAAGCGTGCTTAAGTATTATATCATATCCAAGACCCGTGTCAATCAGTTTTTATAGTCTTTTGAAGATATTTTTCAAAGGTATTTTTTCAGATTGTCGGTCAGGTTTTCAACATCTGCGGAAACTGTCACGATCAGTTTGACATACTCCGGCGCGACGTCGCTGATATGATCAAGAAGATCCCCCAGACCTTCCAGATCACCTCCGCCGATTTTCAGCGAGCCATCCATGTAGATCTGTTCGATGTCATAATCTCCTGCCAGAACACCCATGAAAAAGCCATAATACTGATCATATCCACGAATATTATAGTCGTCCACGTCGATGATACGAACGCCGGGTTTGATGTTGTAGGTGGATTTCATTCCCTTCTCAATGCAAACGATATGACCATCTGTAGACTCGACCGCACTGTTCATCATCTCAATGATCGTCTTCGTTTTACCGGAACCCTTATCACCGACTATCAAATGTATCATTTGGAATCATCCTCCGTTTTATTATTATTTTATATCATCCCAAAAGTTTTTTCTTGTCTTCTTCATAACCGGGCTTGTCCAAAAGCGCAAACATGTTGCGTTTATAGGTCTCAACGCCAGGCTGGTTGAACGGGTTCACGTCGAGCATATAACCTGAGACACCGCAAGCCCTTTCAAAGAAATAAATCAGTTCTCCAAGATTGTATGCGTCCATCTGATCCACTTCGATGATACTGCAGGGAACGCCGCCCTCGACATGCGCGCGAAGCGTGGCATCAGAAGCGACCTGATTGATCTGTTCCAGCGTTTTCCCCGCCAGATAATTCAACCCGTCAAAATCCACTTCTGCAGCTTTGACCGACAGTTTGGAATTTGTATCCAGGAAGGATACCATCGTTTCAAACAGGAACCGGCTTCCATCCTGAACGTACTGGCCCATGGAATGGAGATCCGTCGTAAACATACAGCTGGATGGATAGATACCTTTTTTGTCTTTGCCCTCACTCTCCCCAAAGAGTTGCTTATACCATTCGCCCATCATGCGGAATCTTGGTTCAAAACAGCTGAGCACCTCAACGGTCTTTCCGTCCCGGTAAAGCAGATTCCTGACGGCGGCATACAGGTTGACAGGGTTATCAAGGGAGTCATCCAGATCGATGCGTTCGCGCAGATCCGCTGCGCCTTTCAGCAATGCATCCGTGTCGATACCGGCAACCGCCAGAGGCAGCAGGCCGACGGGAGTAAGAACGGAGTACCGTCCTCCGACATCATCCGGAACCACGAAAGCCTCGTACCCCTGCTCATCCGCCAGTTTTTTCAGTGTCCCTCTGGAGCGGTCTGTCGTCGCTACGATCCTCTTGGCTGCTTCCTCCGCCCCGTATCTGCGAATCAGATAATCCCTGAGCACACGGAAGGCAACAGCGGGTTCGGTCGTCGTACCGGACTTGGAGATCACATTGAGTGAGACTTCCCCTGTCTCACAGATTTCCAGCAGATCTGAAAGGTCAGACGAGGAAATCGAGTTGCCGGCAAAATAAACACGCGGTTTGCAAATTTCATTGTGAGCCTCGCCCTGAAGGAGTTCCAGAACTGCTCTTGCGCCAAGATAAGATCCCCCGATTCCAATCACGATAAAAATATCACTGCTCTCACGGAGTCTCTTTGCCGTTTCTTTGATCCTCGCGTATTCCTCTTTGTCGTAATTCAGCGGAAGATCCCGCCAGCCAAGAAAATCGTTTCCCGCCCCCGTGCCGGAACGAAGCTTTTCGGAAGCTGCTCTAGCCTCCTCCGCAACAAGTCTGAAATCTTCTTCAGACAGGAAACTGGAAAGATAGCCTGTATTGTAACGTACCATTATTTCCTCCTGTTACATATAAATCATCAGTTTAATGATATTGCATGAGGAGAAAGAAAGTCAATCGGACAGGCACTACTTGTCCCTATATTGTTTTTCCGCAAAACCGCTCTGAATACTGTATAATCTGTATATTGATATTTCTGCTATATGAGGTCCAGCCATTGAAAGTATTCTTTGAAACATACGGCTGCAAAGTCAACATGTTTGAGACAGCAGCTATGATGAAACTATTCACCGCCTCCGGCTTTTCCATTGCTCAGGAACTTGCCGAGGCCGATGTTGTTGTATTGAATTCCTGCACCGTTACGGAGAATTCAGACAGAAAAGCCCGCAGTTTCGTCAGGAAAGTCCGCGAGCAGCGTCCTGAGGCAGTCCTGCTTCTCTGCGGCTGCTTCTCCCAGGCCTTCCCCGAAAAAGCAGGCTTGCTCGGCGCGGATATTCTGATGGGCACAACAGACCGGAAAGAAGCTCCCGCCGCTGTCCTTCAGTTCCTGAAAGAACGGAAAACACTTGATCTTGTTCATCCATTTGAGAGTACACCGTTCGAAATACTGGATGCGGATGAGCTCGTCGAACATACACGTGCATTTCTGAAGATTCAGGACGGATGTGAGAAATACTGCTCCTACTGCGCGATCCCAAAAGCGCGCGGGCCAGTCCGTTCCATGCCTCTTGCAGAAGTGCGCCGTCAGGCAGAATCTTTTGTCCGTAACGGTTATCAGGAGATCGTTCTGTGCGGGATCAATCTGTCCGCATATGGAAACGATCTCGGCTGCGATCTGGGAGACGCCGTGGAGGCTGTAGGCTCTGTCGAGGGACTCGCACGCGTTCGGCTCAGCTCGCTGGAGTGCGATATCCTTACCGATGAGATCCTGGAAAAATTTTCCAGGTGCAAGACTTTCTGCCCTCAGTTCCATCTTTCTCTTCAGAGCGGGTGCGACCGGACGCTTCACCGCATGAACCGGCATTATACCTCCGCTGAATATCTCGGAATATGCGAAAAGATCCGCTCACTGTTTGCCGATCCGACTTTTACCACAGACATCATTGTCGGTTTTCCCGGAGAGACTGAGGAAGATTTCGAGCAAAGCGTAGCTTTCTGCAAATCGGTAGGCTTCCTTCGCGCACACGTATTTCCTTACTCCAGAAGAGCAGGGACCATGGCGGCTTACCTGCCCGATCAGGTCACCCGCGCAGAAAAAGAACTGCGTTCAAAACGGATGATCCGGGAACTCAGAACTGTCTCCCTATCCGTGATGGAGCGATTCGTCGGCAAAAAAGTCCGGGTCCTTCTTGAACAGCCGGTCGAAGCCGGTTTTTCCGGTTATTCCGACAGATATCTTCCCTGCGTCGTGATCGGCGACGGGTTGAGCAATGGAATGATCGTGGAAGGGATCGTGGAGCGGATCGAAAACGGTTCAGCGGTCGTTACCGCGCTTTCATAAATAGTAGTGTCCCATCTGAAAAGCGCGCCCTTACGGCGTGCTTTTTTCGTGTATTGCGGCATTTCGGTCTCAATGCTCAGGCGGCCTCGGCCTCTGTGGGCGGCGTTTCGATATAGGAGACTCCGCTATCACTCAAAACAAGGTGGATATCCCCGCTGAGGTCTGTCCGAAAAACGACCGTGCCGGTCGCACGAAGTCTTTCCAGAACGGTTTCTTTCGGATATCCGTATTCATTTCCTGCCGCGCAGCTGATCACAGCATAAGCAGGTCTGACTTTTTCTAAAAACGCAGCGGTAGTGGCAAATCTGGAGCCGTGATGTCCCACTTTCAGGATATCAGAGCGAAGATCCGCTCCTTCATCAACAAGCTTCTGTTCCACTTCCCATTCCGCATCCCCGGTAAAAAGGATGCTGCGGGAGCCGAATGCAACTCTGAAAACGAGAGAACAGTCGTTCAGGTCTTTTCCTCCTCCGCTCCACAGCACTTCAAAACGCAGTGAGCCGTCTGCTCCTTCAAATGATTCCCCTTTTTTCAGAACTGTAAGGGGGATCCCTTTTTGCCTGACTGTTGTCAGGGCACGGTCGTACCAATCCGCATCCGGAAGGAACTCCTCCGGGATATCCGCAAAGAAGATCTGCCCGACCGGATAATGCATCAGAACCGTCTGCAGACTTCCCATATGATCATAATGCGGGTGGCTGATCAGAACCATGTCGAAATGATCGATTCCGTATTCCGAAAAATCACGTTCCAGCGTTTCTACTTCCTCATACAGTCCGGTGTCGATCAACGCCGTCCAGCTGCCCAGCTGAAGGATAGCGCTGTCCCCCTGACCGATGGAAAGGAATATCGCATGAAGGCTGTCCGTTTCCGGTGAATCGTCACCGCCGGCATGATGAAACAGATTGTATCCGGCAATGAACGAACGGATAGATGGATAGAAAAATGAAAACAGCAGAATCCCCAGAAGGAGGAGATAATACCAGTCTCTTTTCTTCCATCTTTTCGTCTTCTTCCGCATCAGTCGCCCTTTGAAGTGACCCGTTCCAGCCATTGCTGCTTCGTGATCAGGATCTGGCGGGGCTTGCTGCCCTCCTGAGGGCCGATGATTCCCGCGTCTTCCAGTTCATCCATAATACGGGCTGCACGCGCATAACCAACGCGCAGTTTCCGCTGGAGCATAGACGTCGATGCCTGTCCCTGTTCCAGAATCACCTCGACTGCATCCTCGAACAGCGGATCCGTATCGTCTCCGTCCTCATCCATATCCGCACCGCTGTTTCCGCCCCGTCCCTTCTCTTTGGCAGAAAGTCGGTCGATCTCACTGAGGATCTCCTCGTCATAGTCATAGGAACTGTTGCTCTTAATATAACTGACTACCTTGTCCACTTCTTCCTGTTCGACCAGGCTTCCCTGGATGCGGACAGGTTTTGTGACGCCGACAGGCTGGTAGAGCATATCCCCGCGTCCAAGCAGTTTTTCCGCTCCTGCTCCGTCAAGGATCGTCCGGCTGTCCACCTGAGATGATACCGCGAATGCAATACGGGAGGGAATATTGTTCTTGATAACGCCGGTAATGACGTCCACGGAAGGACGCTGCGTCGCAAGGATCAGATGCATACCGGCAGCGCGAGCCATCGCGGCGAGCCTCGCGATCGCATCTTCCACTTCGTTCGCCGCGACCTGCATCAGATCCGCCAGCTCATCGATCACGATGACGACTCTCGGCAGCAGTTCGAGATCGATGCCTTCGGGCGGAATGTAGTCCGGCTCATTCTGCTTCCGGGTCACCCAGGAGTTGAATTCCGTGATGTTCCGGTTGCCGGTCGCGCTGAAGGCGCGGTACCGCTTCAGCATTTCGCCCACTGCCCATCCAAGAGCTCCGGCTGCTTTTCTCGGGTCTGTGACCACAGGAATAAACAGATGCGGAAGTCCGTTATAAGCACCGAATTCAACCATCTTCGGGTCGACCAGGATCATTCTCAACTGTTCGGGAGAATACTTATACAGCAGGCTGATCAGGATCGAGTTGATGCAGACGGACTTGCCCATACCGGTGGCACCCGCAATCAGCAGGTGGGGCATCTTCTCGATATCGCCGATCTTAACCGCGCCGGAGATGTCCTTTCCCAGCGCAAAGGCAAGTGTTGCCTTGGACTGCTGGAAGTCCTCGCTTTCAATGATAGAACGCAGGCGGACCGGCTGCGCTGTGTGATTCGGCACCTCGATACCGACCGCATTCTTGCCGGGAATCGGCGCTTCGATACGGATCGACGTCGCCGCCAGATTCATGGCAATATCGTCCGAAAGCTGGACGATGCGGCTCAGCCGCACGCCGCTCTCAGGCTGAAGTTCATAACGGGTGACCGTAGGTCCTCTGGAAATATTGACGACCTTGGCGTTGACTCCGAAACTGCGGAGCGTTTCGATCAGAAGATCGGCCGTCTGAGACAGTTCCCTGTCTCTTGCCTTATCATCCTTATTGACCTGTTCTGTCAGGAACGAGATATTCGGATATTTATATCGCGGAACACGTTTCTGCTTTACCGCGGCTTTCGGCGCATTGACATTCTGCAGATATTCCTTATCTGCCTTCTTCGCAAGCTCATCAACCTCGGAGCGGGCAGCATCCGTTTCCGGTGCCGTTTCTTCTTCTTTCCTCTGAGGAACTGACGTCAGTTCCGTCGCGTTGATCTTCTCGTTCGCCTTGCGGACTTTCTCTGCCGCGATCCTGAGCTGCTCAAGGGACTGATTGCCTGTGGCGGGATCAATCGTTGCAAAGGGTCTCCGCACTTCCTTCTCTTCTGTCAGGGAAGAGCCAAGAACTTCTTTCACCACGGAGCCGGCAGGTCCGGTCGGATTCAGCTCCACCCCTTCCGCAGTCGGGTCGAAATCCGGCCCGAGATCCACGTCGATCTTCGGCAGCCTGGCGGTCCGCTCGTTGATGCGTTTTTCCTTTTCGGGCAGGAAGGTCACATCCCCGTCATCAAGCGGAATGTCGTACATCCTCTTTTCGTCGAGCGGAACATCGATCCTTCTCGCCTTTTCAGGGAAATCAGCCGCTTTTCTCTTGTTTTCCAGACTGTTTTCTTCCTGGAATCTGCGGACTTTCCGCTCCATATAGGAATCTCTGAGCAGCACACAGAGCTCATACAGTTTGATGAATGGCCAGCGGATGATGCGGTACAGATCCACGAAGTTCCAGCCGGTGACAAGCATAAACGAAAGCAGAAGAAGCACCAGGATGATGATCTTTGCCCCGACTTTGCCGAAATACAGTTCAAGGGGAAGTCCAAGCAAAGCAGAGATCACACCGGTCCCGATCTTATCCGCACCCATGGTATAGAGTTCCTTCACCACATTGAAGAACCCCTTGCTCACGGGTCTCGCAAGAGAAAACGCAAAGGTCGTGCCGGATACAGACAGCATCAGCAAAACACCCTGAAAAAGGTCCACCGCATCGACCGGGCGCTTGAGGAAGCAAAGAATTCCCAGCGCAAAGAGACCAGGTCCGACCAGATAAGCCATCCAGCCGAACACACCGAACAAAGCGCGGTGCGCCACTCTCCAGAACACATCGCCCTCGATAAATGCAAGAGCCGTCATCAGAATTCCCAGCGTGGTAAGAACGGACGCGGTAATCGTCCGTCTCTGCTCCGCTTTCCTGGCCATTTCAGCCTCGATCCTGCGCTTCTCCAGTTCTTTTTTTGTGGGTCTGCCTTTTTTCTTTGTCGCCATTGAAACCCTTCCGTTTTGGAAAATTATAATGAACGGGAAACCCCGATGATAAAAACCGCATAAATGCCTAACATATAGTTTACCACAAGCAAAAGCAGAATAAAAGTTCCGCAATTGACACCCTTCTCTGGGTCAACCTATAATGACTAGGATAACCGATTGACGGAGGGACATAAGAATGGCAAAACTGTATTTCCGCTACGGAGCAATGAACTCCGGAAAATCCACCGCCCTGATCCAGGTCGCGCACAACTATGAGGAACGCGGCATGCACGTGCTTCTGATCAAGCCATCCATCGATACCAAAGGCGCAGATACAGTCGTATCCCGGATCGGCGTATCCCGTCCTGTCGATCTGCTTGTCCCCGCGGGCATGGATATTTATCAGGTGCTGGAGGAAGCCAGCAAAAAAACAGCTCTTTCCTGTGTCCTTGCGGATGAGGCACAGTTCTTTACTCCCGATCAGATCGATCAGCTCTTCCGGGTCGCCGTCACGTTGAACATCCCCGTTATCTGCTACGGATTGCGTTCCGACTTCCAGATGAAGGGATTTCCCGGATCAACCAGACTGCTAGAGCTTGCACACAGTATCGAAGAACTGAAGACCATCTGCTCCTGCGGCAAAAAAGCGATGATCAACGCACGTCTCGTCAACGGAGAATACGTTTTCGAAGGCGCTCAGGTCGCCATTGACGGTGAAGCGAGCGTCGAATACCGTTCAGTCTGTCCGGAGTGCTATTTCCGGCTGCGTTCTGAACATCAACGGAAAGTGCACAAAGCCTGAAAACAATGAGGGAGCCCCGAAGGGCTCCCTTTTTCGTGCATACGATACTGTTCAACGGTTGAAGCGTTTGATGGCGTCAAGATGAAGCTTGATAAATTCTTCCCGGTTCAGATCGAACGCGACCATCGCATTGGGCTTCTTGTCCCTGCACATCACATCGGTGACGGTGCAGGCACGGGAATACTGACCGGTTATGTCCACGTCCACATAGCAGGGCTCCGTCCTGACGATATCCGGATCGATCAGCCAGGCGAGCGGAACGGAATCGTGCAGTGCGGGTCCGATCCTGGAGGGGTCAAAACGTTCGCTCATCGCGGCATAATCTTTGATCATCTCGTAGAAGAACGTACCGACATCACCGCCGACGACGCGGAGCATCTCCCTGTCATCTCTGGAGATCAGCGCTTTTTCCGTTGCGTCCAGACCGCACATAACGATCTTGATCCCGCTCTGGAAAACGATCTTCGCGGCTTCAGGGTCGCAGGCGATATTCGCTTCTCCAAGAGGAAGCGCATTGCCGCCATATGCCGCACCGCCCATCAGGGCAATCCCATCGATCTGAGACCTGAGTTCCGGGTAGGACATCAGGAACATCGCGATATTCGTGAGCGGGCCGACCGGAACCAGAACGACTTTTTCGTCATGGCGGCGAACCAGCCGCGCGATCAGATCGACAGCATCGCAGTCCTCCACTTTTTTGCGCGGTTCTTTCAGCATGTAGCGTTTGCCGCCGAGCCCGTCTTCACCGTGCACGTAATAATTCTTACGGTCCGTGTAATCCCTGGCAGGTCCGAAAAACGCCTTGGATGCGCCTCTGGCGACCGGAACGTTCAGATCCAGCAATTCGCACATTCTGAGCGCATTCTCCGTGCAGTTATCGACAGAGTTGTTGCCGAAGA
>CAMKDB010000032.1 GCA_946411155.1 uncultured Faecalibacterium sp. | reverse complement strand
GGTTACCAAAGCATCACAACCACAGGCAGCCGCTTCAAGCGGCTGTTTGTTTTTGCCTACTTGCTCTTTTCACCCGTAAACGGGTCCACAAATTCTTTCAAACTGATCTGGTCCGAGGCCAAGTCCTCTTCCAACTGGTTTCGGATGTAGTCCCGGATGATTTTTTCGTTTTTGCCAACCGTATCCACGTAGTACCCGCGGCACCAGAAGCTTCTGTTCCCATACTTATACTTCAGGTTTGCGTGTCTGTCGAATATCATCAGAGCGCTTTTCGATTTGAGCGTTCCCACGAACTGCGCTATACTCATGTACGGGGGTATGCTCACCAGCATATGGATATGATCCGGACATGCTTCTGCTTCCAAAATCTCCACTTTCAGTTCATTGCACAGTTTCCGTATGATCGCGCCTATATCTGCTTTGATCTGTCCATAGATCACTTTTCTTCTATACTTTGGCGCGAACACGATATGATATTCGCAGCGGTAACTGGAGTGCGCTGTATGCTTCACCTCATTTTTCACTTGTTCTCAACCTCCTTGGATCTGGGTAGTGATGCTTCGTAACCATCACCATTCTATTTCCCGGGAGGTTGTCTATTCCACTTTTTTCAACCCCTGGCAGAACCAGGGGTTTCTTTGCCGCTAAAGCGCCAAACAAGCCCGTCCCGCAGAGTTCTGCGGGACGGGTTGATCTTAATATGCCACTTTCCCCATATATCTGCGCATCAGCAAAGGATGCTTCTTTGCCTGCGCGAGACCTTCGGAATACTCCAGAGCAACCGTCCAGAGAAGAATCGGGCAGAAGAACTCCACCACGCTGTCGTCCAGCATATCGATGCCGAGTTCCTTGGCGTCGAGAACCGTAATCTTGCTGCCGTAATTGCGGACAAAGGCAAGCGCGCGTTCATCCAGACACCGGGTCGGGCCCACGCCCATGAAAACCATGAAGGGCACGTCGGGATCTGTTACTTCGAACGGTCCGTGGAAGAACTCTGCAGCATGAATTGAGGAGGAGTGGACCCACTCCATCTCCATCAGCATGCAGATGCTCATCATATAGGCGACCTCATAATTGGCTCCGCTTCCCAAAGTGTATACGACCGGTTCGTCTTTATGATCAACGCCGAACTGCATTGCACGTTTCTGAACTTTTTTCTTTGCAGTCTCGCAGACCTCAACGATCCTGTCGAAACCGGTGATCATCTCGTCATAGAGAGCAACGCCTTCCGTCTGCTGCAGGAATTCCACAGCCAGAGCAAGAATGACATACTGGTTCTGGACATTTGCCTTATTGCCGATCTCGATGCCGTAATAGGCAACGGCATCCGCATACTGGGCAAGTTTCGTGTCATCTTCTGCGACCAGGGCAATGACTGCCGCACCGCGTTCCTTTGCCAGTTTCGCAGCATTCACGGTCTCCGACGTGCCGCCGCTCAGGGACATGCAGAAGGCCAAAGAGTTTTCGCCGAACACCGCAGGCTGTACACAGTTGAATTCATTGGCGGTGATGTTATAGACCGAGACCTTTTTCGCCTCTTTGCGCAGGTAATATTCACCGATGCCGAAACAGGCATGGGAACCGCCGCAAGCAAGGAAGACCACGTTGGTAAAAGGTTCTTTGCGCTCTGCCAGGATCCCGGAGATGAGCGCTTTTGCATCGTTCAAATCGGTTACTTTCATTATGCTGTGCCTCCGCATATACAGGGAAAAGTCCGGTGTCCGGAAGGACACCGGACAGATTTGTGGGTATCAATATTCCATCTGACGATAGTAGCGTCTGACCTTCAGGTCGTGGTTGCGCTCCACCTCAAAGGGTTTCATCAGTGTGTAAACAACAGCATCAGCCATCAGCGAGGAAAGCAGCGGACGGAATTCCGCATCGACGGGCAGGTCGATCTCCTTGGTATCGAATACCAGCACTTCTTTGGTGAGAGGAGCAATGAAACGCTCGACGCGTTCGCAAAGCTCACGGCCGCCGTCTTCACCTTTTACGATGATGAAGGGGCTGTCCTTCTCAACAAGTTCGATCGTGCCATGGAAGAACTCCGCGGCGTTGATGATCTTGGTCCGCATCCACTGCATCTCTTCCATTACGCACATGCCCCAGCAATAAGCGGTTCCGTAGGTTGCGCCAGCGCCGACTACGAAGTGCGGGATATTGCCGTCATGATTCCGGGCTGCATAGTAAATGCAACGGGAGTTAAAGAGTTTCGGCGCGTTCTCGAACGCTTCGCCGCACTTGGCGAACTGTTCTGCAAGTTTCTCGTATTTGGGGAATTCGCCTCTCTTGTAGAAAGCGCGCAGTTCTGCGAAGAAGATCAGAGCATGCATGACTTCGCCCGGAACTTCCTTAAAGAAATAATCGGACAGAGGCTCCATCGGGCTTTCTTTTGCTTCAACCAGTGCAAGGTTGCGCGCGCCTTTGCTGCGGGTAAACTCCATGCCCTTGAGGACGTCCTTGGTGTTGCCGGTAGCAGAGGTCCAGATGCACAGGGATCCCTCGCCAAGCTGCTTGTGATTCATATGCATCAGTTCAGGAGCTGCCTCATTGTAGACAGGCAGATCGGTAAGCTGATCAGCATAGTATTTGAACGGAAGACCATAAGAATAGGTGCCGCCGGTTCCGACATAGAAGATGCTCTTCAGGCCCTTCTCGACTTCGCCGTCAACGATCTCTTCGATTTTCTTCAGGTACTCAGGGAATTTCGCAAAGTTTTCAAGAGACATGATTTCATTCCTTTCAGTTTGTATATGATGTTCTATTTCTTGGATCAATATTCCATCTGACGGTAATAACGTCTAACAGCCAGGTCGTGGTTGCGTTCGACGGAGAAAGCCTTGCTGAGCGGGCTGACCAGGCAGGAAGCCACAATTGGGGTCACCAGCTCACGGAATTCCTTGTCCAGAGGCATTTCGACCTTTGCGGTATCGAATACGATTACTTCATCAGTAAGGGGTTTCAGGAAAGCTTCGACTCTGTCAACCAGCGGACGGGAGATCTCGTCATCACCCTTGAACAGGATGCAGGGGGTATCCTTCTCCACCAGTTCGATGGCGCCATGGAAGAACTCCGCGGCGTTGATGATCTTGGTGTACATCCACTGCATCTCTTCCATGATGCACATTCCGAAACAATACGCCTCGCCATAGGTGGCGCCTGCGCCTACGAGGAAGTGGAAGGGTGCAAAAGAGTTGCGTGCGGCATAATAGATGGCATCGTTGTTCTGCAGCTCGCGGGCCTTGTCGAACGCCTCGCCGCATTCTGCCAGCTGATCAGCGAATTTCGCATATTCCGGGAAATCGCCCTTCTTGTGGAAAACGTATGTCAGGATCAGCAGCATGAACGTCATATACATTGCGGAACCGCCGTCCACGACGAAGTTGTAGTCTGCCAGGGGCTGCATGGGGTTCTCATCCACGCTCACCACAGCCATATTCTTTGCGCCTTTGCTGCGGGTGAACTCCATCGCCTGAAGGATGTCTTTCGTGTTTCCGGTCGCGGAACAGTAAAAGCAGAGAGAGCCCTCACCGAGCTGCTTGTGCTGATTGGTCATCAGTTCCTTGCCGTTCTCCGCATAAACCGGGAATTCAGAAGTCTTCTTCGCAAAGTAGGTCATGGGCATTGCGTAACTGTAGGTTCCGCCCGTTCCCACCAGGAAGATGTTCTTCATGCCGTTTTCCAGTTCCTTATCCAGAATCTCTTCCAGTTTTTTGCGGAACTCAGGGAGTGCGGCATAAGCTTCTTTGAGTGTCTTCATTTGTTCATACCCTCACTTTCTCATTTACGGTTGTTTCATGAAATTAGTGTTTGTTCTTGCTTTTTTATTATACAGGGATAGCAGCGGAAGAATCAATACCTTATATAACGTTATATCGAAAAAACATAATCCCGAACCTCTTTTTTTCCCTTTACCCGCAGGGCACAGCCAGGCATCACGTGACCGGCGTCTGACCGGTACAGAAGGCAGACGGAACAGAAGCGGATCTCATCAACAAAAAAGAGGAGAAAACTCTTTTCTCCTCTTTCAATTTCATTGTTCTAACGGTCTGACCGCTCAGCTGTCTTTCCGTTCCAGCCAGTTCAGATACCAGTCAAAGCTCTTCTTCACTGCAGCTTCCGGCTCGTCGTAGTATCTCGGATTCATGACCTCGAGCGTCATATATCCTTCATATCCGGCATCCTCCAGATCACGGAAGCATCTTCCCATATCCAGCAATCCGTCGCCCAGAGCCAGATGTCCGCCGGGCATTCCGTCCACGATATGGACATGGCCGAACTGTTCCTTGGTGAAAAGATCAGTGAAATCCTTCGGATACTCATCGACCCGGAATGATTCGTCCGTGTCAATCATCGCTTTGATCCCGTCATAGTCATTTACGTCATCCAGCATCCGCTTTTCTTCCGAAGCATAGACGATCATATCGATCCCTCTTCTGGTGAGAGGCTCCAGGACCATGCAGACACCGCGGGATTTGGCATAAGAAGCAAGTTCACGGTAGGAGTCAACACAGCGCTTCCAGCACTCTTCCGGATCCTCGTCGTAGAGCCTGTGACCGGAAGTACACAGCGCTTTCTCAGCGCCCAGCACCGTCGCCAAATCCACCGCCTTCTTGAAGACATCGATGCTCCTTCGCCTGGTGTCCGGATTGGATGCACCAAGGTTGATCGGATACATACACTGTTCCGGAGTGACACAGCAGACCTTCAGGCCGTGAGCCCGAATCCGGCTGTCGAACTGTGAAGCTTCTGCCAGAGAGAAATCTTCAAAGTGGATGTGCGGGGTCGCACCCCAGATCTCGATGGTCTCCACACCGATCCGGTTCATGGAATTCAGGAAGTATTCGAAAGAGTGATGCGGATAGGTGTAGTTGCCTACGGAAAACTGTTCTCTCTTCATTTATCTCCCCTCCTTCAGTGCTCAGCATAATAATCACGGAACCACTCAAGCGTGCGTCGAATCGCCGTATCCGGATCCGCGTTATA
Organism: uncultured Faecalibacterium sp.; assembly: GCA_946411155.1. GTDB lineage: Bacteria > Bacillota > Clostridia > Oscillospirales > Ruminococcaceae > RUG11783. The sequence continues at coordinate 11,534 of CAMKDB010000032.1, read as the reverse complement.
TCTGCTGTTCATGACCTCGACCGCTACAGTGTCCGTATACCCGGCAGCATCCAGTTCCTCCAGACAGCGGGTCAGCGGAAGCGTTCCGTCTCCGGGGACCAGATGTCCTTTGTAGTGTTCGCCGACGCCGTCCGAGAAATGGATATTTCCGATACGGTTACCGAAAGCCCGGATATAATCTTCTCCCCACTCGCCGCTGCGAGCTGCACAGTCGATGTCCCATACAGGAAGCAGCCAATCGCCGCCGTCCACGTCCGTCAGAAGCTGTTTGAGTCCCGCTACGTTATTGGGGACCTCAAGTTCGAAGGGATTGACTTCGATGACGAGACGGATCCCCTTGTACCGGGCATAGTTCACCAGTTCCTTCAGAGAATCCACACCGCGCAGATACGCCTCTTCGCGGCTCTCATCATGAACATGTCTGCCGGCAGTAAGGAAAGCCTTCGGAGCACCGAGGACCTCCGCCACTTCGACTGCCCTTTTGAAATAATCCACACTGCGGCGGCGCTCATTTTTGTTGGAAGCACAAATGTTGATCGGGTATTCGCATTGCTCCGGCGTGACGCAGGATACAGTGATGCCATGGCTGCGGATCTTTTCGCCGAGCTTTTCGACCTGTGTCAGGGTGAAATCCCCGAAATAAAGGTGCGGCTCCGCAGCCCAGAGTTCGATCTGCCGGACGCCCATGTTCTCCATGGAATTCAGAAAATAATCAAAGGAGTGCAGCGGGTAGGTGTAGTTGCCGATGGAAAGTTGGGTTTCTTTCATAGCATGACTCCTTTCTGAAGGATCACAGCGCGTCGAAATAGGCAATCGCCTCTTCGATGTCGATATTGCTTCTGCTGATGAGGCTGTGATCATAGGGGATGCTGAAACCATAGCATCCCTCGGACATACACGCGTATGCACCGCCCATCGCCGCATAGCTCAGAGCCTGCGCAATGAGTTTGTCCTCGCATTCCATCACGTGTTCGTTGTCGTCTCCCCAGCCTGTCACGTCCTCATAGTTCCGCAGGAGTTTCCTGCCGTTGAAATAGAGTGAAGTGAAGGTGGACAGGAAGGTATCGCCGGCGCCAAGTGTATCCACCGGTTTGATGGCGAAAGCCTTCTGGCGATAGAACTTGCGGCCGTTATAGAGAACTGATCCGTTCATGCCCATGGTGCCCACAGCCATCTTTGCGCCGTACTCGTGGACACAGGTCTTCAGGACCTCTTCCACATCTTCCTCGTGTCCGTCGAAGGACATGTAATAGTAATCCACGATGCCGGCGAAAGCCGCCAGATCTTCCGGTCTCCAATAGTTGGTAAAATCACGGACGACCGGAACGTTTCCGTTCCGCAGCAGTTCCAGCGATTCCTCGGTATATTCCGCTTCCGCGTTGATGTAGATCAGGTCATATTCGCCGGTAAGACCGGGTCTGGTCATTTCGGCATCCACAGTATTGATGTCCCGGATCGTTCCGCCGGCGACACCGAAAATACGGTCGCCGTCCTTCACCTTGATCCAGCACCAGCCGGTCTGCCCGTCCCGCACCTGGATATGGGTCGTATCCACGCCGTTGGCAACGCAGGAGTCGATCTGGAGCTTGCCCAGTTCATCATTGCCAACCACAGTCGCTACCGAAGCCTTGTTACCTGTCCGGACGATATTCACCGCCACATTGAAGGGAATGCCTCCGGCAAATACCCGCTCGATATGCCGGTAGATGTCCACATTGTTTGCACCTAAACAATACGCATTGATCATACTCAGTTCCTCCCGTATCCGGTACTTGCGGCACAGAATCGCGCCTCATGTCATTCTATATCGTTATATCATCTATATCTTATCATAAACGCCACTGATTGGCATCTGTCTGCGAAAAAAATCTCCTGATTCGCATAATCCAATAACATAGTTCGCTATCATATTTCCCGCTTGAAACATATTGCGTTCTATGATATGTTTTTGAGAGATATGGTATGATTAAATACAATTGAAAGCAGGATGTTTGTAATGTCACTGATTTTTGACAGGGACGAACTAAATCTTTCCACTCAAGGAGCACGCTATAAGCAAATCGCGAAGATCATATCACAAAACATCTCCAGCGGAAACCTGAACCCTGATGACAAGATCCCGACAGAACCTGAACTGATGGAGCTGTTCGAATGCAGCCGCATCACGATCCGCGCCGCGATCAAAGAACTCGTCGACAAAGGGCAGCTGATCCGCAGGCAGGGTCTCGGCACGTTCGTAACAAAAGAACTGAAGAACCTGTCCGTCAACGATTTTGCGGGCTTTACCGACAGCTGTATCCGGGACGGACATACACCCCTTACCAAAGTGCTGTCCTTCGGGAAAATACCGGTGGAGGACCCGGAGATCGCGGAATTCCTCGGCGTCGGAATCCACGAGCCGGTGAACCGTGTTGCCCGTCTGCGTCATGTCGATGAGGAACCCATTATCTTTGAGATCAGTTATGTTTCTGAAGCATACTCCAAACTGATGGAATCGGATCCCGCCGAATGGGAGAAAGGGCTCTACGCCCTGCTCAAGAAAACATACGGCACTGCGAAGCTTGAAGGAAGGCGCTACTATGACTGCGGAGCGCCCACTCCCGACGCCCGGAATCTACTGGGCATCGAAGACGAAAGCAACGTCCTCATCGTCGATGACCTTCACTGGGACACTTCCCACAAGCCGATCTTTTATTCCAAACTCTATTACAAGCCGAATTCTTTCCGTCTTTACTCCTCCTTTGTATCCATGATCTGAACAGATCCGATCCTTGCCTTCCTCCGGGAAGGCATTTTTTTGTCTCCGCAGACATTCTTCCCGACTCTCTTCTATTGAAACCTGCCGTCTCATCCTGTATGCTGATAAGAGAAACGTAATATATCGTATTATTTTCTTCAACATTCGCGGGAGCCATCTATGAAATTCATCGGAACAAAATCATTTTATCAGTCCGTCTTCCGCATCGCGATTCCCATCATGATCCAGAACGTAGTCACCAACTCCGTCAGTTTGGTGAACAATATTACGGTTAGCAATCTGGGTACGGAATCTCTTGCAGGCGTCGCCATCGCGAACACCCTGATCTCCATCTATTATCTCTGCATTTTCGGAGCAATCTCTGCGACAGGGCTCTTTGGTGCGCAGTTCGCCGGCCGCAAGGACTATGACGGGGAGCGGTATGTCTTCCGTCTGATGATCCTTCTGTCCGTATTTTTCAGCGCACTATGGATGGTGTTCTTTCTGGCAGGAGGGAAACCGCTGATCGGACTGTTCCTGCACGATGACGGAAGCACTTCCGATCTGACGCTCACCCTCAGTGAAGGATACCGCTATCTGTCAGTCATGTGCATCAGTTTCCTGCCGTACAGCATCAACTCTTCCTATTCGGAGATGCTTAGAGAAAACGGGCGCGCAAGAGTGCCCATGATTTCCAGCGTCGTTGCTCTTGTCCTCAGCCTGGTATTGAATCTGATTCTGGTTCCTCTTCTCGGTGTTGCCGGCGCGGCAGCGGCTTCTGTCGTCTCCCGCTTTGTCGAATGTATCATCAACATCATCTGGACCCACAGATTCCCGGAAGAAGTCCCCTATATCTATGGCGCATACGATACGATGCAGGTTCCTAAGCCGCTTGCGAAGCAGGTGCTCATGCGCGGATTACCGCTTATCCTCTCGGAGACCCTGTGGTCTGTGGGAGAAACGGTGATCACCCAGTCTTATTCCTATCATGGCGTCACCGCTGTGGCAGCGATCAACATGGCGGTCACGATTTCCAGTCTGGTCAACACCGCGTTCTTCTCTCTCGGTGTCTCTATCGGCATCATCCTCGGTAACATCCTCGGTACGGGAGATCTAGAAAAAGCCAGGGACACGGACAACAAACTGCTGGCGTTGTCCCTGTTCGTCGGAACGGTCGTGGGTGTCCTGCTGCTTGGCATCGGCGTCGTCGTCCCGCAGCTTTATGTCAGTCAGACGGAAGAAGTGCGGAAACTTGCCCGGCTGTTCATCTGGTGTGAAGGCGCAGGCGCTCCGTTCCGCGCCTATGGTAATGCCACCTATTATACGATCCGCTCAGGCGGCAACACGGTTCTGACTTTTGCCTATGACTGTGGCAGCATCTGGGTCCTCAGTGCCGCAACGGCCTATTTTCTCACTCACTTCACTTCTCTGAGTGTGGTCTGGATCTACTTCTGCGTAAAAATGGTGGAAGGCATCAAGTGCCTTGTCGGCACCGCTCTCGTAGCACAGGGCAGCTGGATGAAGAACATCGTGGAACATGTTGAAACGGCATAAACACAGCTTCCATACTGCGCCCGCAGGATCTCCTGCGGGCGTTTGCTTTTCCTCTATGCCTCGGGGTAAACTGGATAAAGAAATCATTCCGATTGGAGAACAATTATACATGAGGAAATACCGGCATCTTCTGGTAGCGCTGCTGCTGATCCTGGTCTGTTTCGCCTATCTCGCGGTCCGGGGCAGAGTATTGACCGTACGCATCTTATTGCCTGCCAGATCGGAAGTGATCTCCCGGGAGTGCTCCGGCGACGGTGTGGTCCGTCTGCTTGAAGAGCAATGGGAAGACAACACGCTGCTGATGACTTTCGAGGGTGTCTCTCCGGGAAAAGTGGACGTGAATATCCGTATGAAGGACGACACGAACCGTTATGTCAGACTCTACGTGCATGTCTTCGGGATCATTACGGAGAATGAAATCCTGGGCTACAGCACCGGGAGCGAGATCGTTCCCTGGACAGTCACAATCAGCGCGCTTCTTCTGCTTGCTGACCAGATCGTCACCTACCGCAGACAGACTGCCGTGAATCTCTATCGCTATGAAAATATCCGTTGCCTTGGTCTTATCTTCTTTCTGATCTTTCTGATCTTCGGACAGATCACCTATCTGTTTTCCTATCACAGTCTGCTCTCCACCATTCTTTCTATCCTGAGTTCCGCCCAGTTCTTCTCCACCATTCTCCTGCCCATCGCTTTCGTGGGATCCATGATCATTCTTGTCAGCAATCTCAAGCTGATGCGCAGAGAGGGCAAAAACTGGAGGAATATGCTCGGAACCATCACAGGCTCACTGATCTGCGCCGGGACGCTCTTTTCCCTCCTGCTGGGCGAATTCCTCCAGCGGACGACGCTGGTCGATGTCCATAACATGAACGGGATCGCACTCTATGTTGAAATGCTGGTGGAAGCTGCGGCATTCACCGTGATCTCCTATTTGGAATGTGTCCTGCTGGGGACGATCATCCTTGCTGTTCGGGCTGCAAAGCGGATCCCAGACTTTGACCGGGATTACATGCTGATCCTGGGATGCATGATCCGGGAAGACGGTTCGCTGACACCGCTTCTGAAAGGACGCGCTGACCGGGCACTGGAATTTTCCGGCATGCAGAAAGCAGCTACCGGGAAGGAACTGACGTTCGTTCCTTCAGGGGGGCAGGGCAGCGACGAGATCATGCCGGAAGCGTTGGCTATCCGGAATTATCTGATCGAACAGGGTGTTCCGGAGGAACGGATCCTCACAGAAGACCGTTCTGTCAACACGGAAGAGAATCTGCGCTACTCCCTCGAACTGATACGCGGGGACTGGAAAGGCAAAGATGAACCGAAGATCGCTTTTTCCACGACCAATTACCACGTCCTGCGCGGAGGGCTCTTCGCCACACAGCTCGGAATCGCCGTTCAGGGTATCGGAAGTCCCACACGCAGTTATTTCTGGATCAACGCTTTTGTCCGGGAGTATATCGCAACGCTGTATTACGAGCGCAAGTCCCATCTGAAAACCATTCTTTTCCTGTTTCTCTGCATTCTGTTCATGGTGCTTGCCGCCCGCCTTTCCTATAACTCCTGAGTTTCCCATAAATGCAAAACCGGCCCGCTGCCTCCGGGGAGGAACGAGCCGGTTCTGTTTTGTATAAGAGGAGTAAGCCCTTATAGCGATGTTGGTTCAGGTTCAGCGCCTGAAAGGATCTGGATCCAGGAGCCTTTTCGCACCAGAAGATAGACGATGATACATTTCAGGATATCCAGCGCCTTCTCGATCCAGTAGAACGGGATGATCCCGATATCGGTGCGGTAAGCGATGAACAGTGCCGCCGTCACACTGACGCCCCAGATGAAACCGGAGTCGAAAATGAATGTGGTGACGGTCTTCCCGCCCGAACGGATGATATAATACGCCGCATTATAAAAGGAATTGAGGACCGCGTTGAATGCCTCTCCCCAGATAAGCCACTTGGCGATCTCGTGCACCTCAGAAGAAAGATTGGGATAAAAGAACGAAACCAGAGGCCCGAGAACTGTGAGGAGCACGCTGACGAGCAGTCCTACCACTACGGAGAAACCCAGAAGCTGCCTGCTTGCCCGCTCCGCTCCTTCCCGGTCTCCCGCACCGAGCAGATTGCCCATCACGACGCCCACGGCGGCGCCGAGAGCAAAAACGGAAACACTGGTAAGAAACTGGATTGTGCTGGCGATATTGACCGCTGCCACGGAACTGAGTCCGCGGACGGAATAACACTGAGTGATGGTCGCGACGCCGATCTGCCAAACCGTCTCATTCAGTGTCAGTGGCAATCCTGTGCGCAGGATCTGGAAAGCGAGTCCGCCGGGGACCCGGAAATGCCGGAACGCGCCATTCAGGAAAGGCATACGTTCCTTGTGCGTATGGCACCAAATGATGTTGATGGCTGCCTCAACGAATCTGGACACGATCGTCGCGGCGGCTGCTCCGAGGATCCCGATCCTCGGGATCAGCAGGAAGTTCGCAGCCAGACTGCAGAGCACTCCCGTCACACTGGCGTACATGGGGATCAGATTCTCGTCGTTGACCCTGAGGATGCTGGTATATCCCATGTTCAGTCCCAAAGGCAGGAAAGAAACCAGCAGCAGCCGCAGATATCTCGTTCCCTCACGGAGCGCAAGTGCGGTATCGGATCCCTCCGCGTCGCTGTATATGTACAATTTCACAAGCGGCTCTCCCCAGAACAGGAAGATAGCAGCTGAAACTGCAGAGACCGCTACAGCCACCAACAACATAAAGCGGAAGGTGTTCCTCAGGTTCTCCATGTCTTTTTTCCCGTGAAACTGAGCGCCAAAGATTTCGGCGCCTGACATAGCTCCCCAAACGCACATGATGTAGACGCTCACCAGCTGATTCGCCACGGCGACGCCTGCCAGCTGTTCAGTCCCAAGCCGCCCGACCGTGATGTTGTTTACCAGACCGATCAGGTTTGTGAACGTATTCTGGACCATCATCGGCAACGCGATGGATAGGATTAGCCGGAAGAATTTTTTGTCCGGCAGATAAGTTTTAATAATCGAATTCATCTGATTCATTACGCGATCCGATTATTTCGGAGCGCGTCTTCCGAATACATAATTTTAGTACTACAATAGATATGCTAAACTACTGAGTAACACAAGAGTCAAGGAGTATTTTCATGGGAAGACCGGAGAACACCTATACCGTTGCGGAATTCGCACGCGGTCTCGGCACGACCAAGGACACGCTGCTCCACTATGACAGGATTGGCCTTTTTCGTCCGGATTACGTAGCGGAAAACGGATACCGCTACTATACAGCGAGACAGATCTGGCTTTTTACCCAGATCCAGAACCTGAAAAAGATGGGATTGAGTCTGCGTGAGATCCGGGAGTACATGAACAGTAGGACATCCGCTTCCTACGTGGATCTTCTGGAGCGACAGATCGAGGAAGCAGGCAGCGAGATCAGCCGTCTGTACGAGGTAATCGATTCCATGGAACTATCGCTCAGAGACGCACGTGAAGCACTTTCCAGAAAAGAGGGTTTTGCCGTGGAGAAACTGGAACCGGTATGGGGCATCCGCACCAGTTCGCCTGAAGAAGCGTTCGGCAAGGATTTCCTCAAATTCTGGAAACGTCTGGAAAGGCAATACGGTTTCTCCTGCAACACGCTTTCGGGTGCGGTCCTCATGAACGACATTCTTGAAGGGATCGATTCCGGGGATCAGTGCGAGTATCTGTATCTGCAGCTGAATCCGTTGCGCCACCCCGACGCAGAGATCGTCCGTCCGGGCGGCGATTATCTGGTGGGGTATCATGCAGGCAGAGACTCGGAACTGATGCGGACGTATCAGGAGATGATCGCGTGGGGAAAAAAGGAAAACCTTCGGTTCGGAAAACTCGGTTATGAAGACTACGTGATCTCACAGATCGCTGTTCCGGACGGAAACCGTCATGTAACAAGGGTCAGTATCCAGCTTGAACAGGATTGATTTTCCCCAATCCCCTTTCCCCTTCGATATTACATGGTAAAATACGGATAAGGAGGAACTGAAAAATGCGTTATGATGCTCTGAAAAGGCCCTATAAAATCTGTAATGTTGAGATACCGAACCGTTTCGTTGTGATTCCCATGACGATGGGCGGCCTCGCCTATGACGAGGAAGGCGGCTTCAGCGAAAACCTCATCCACTATTTTGAACTTCGCGCGAAAGGCGGCTTCGGGCTGATCATCCCCGGCGCCGCTGCAACAGACTACCATGTGGATCCCTATTCCGCGCTGGGTCCCAATGTGAACACGAACCCACACTGGCAGGAGCGTGCAAAAGTTCTGGTAGACCGTGTGCACGCCTACGGCACCAGGATCTTCTGCCAGCTTACGATGGGTCTCGGCAGAAACTATCCCGGCCTCCCGGGTCCCTCCGAAAATCCGGTATGGCGCAACCCGGACGTAAAATCTCCGGAAATGACAACCGAACAGATCCGTCAGAAGATCGCCGATCTGGTGGACGGCGCAGTTGTCGCCAAAAACTGCGGTTATGACGGCGTCGAGATCCACGCCATGCACTGGGGTTATCTTCTGGACCAGATGGCCATGTCTTTCTACAACCGCAGGACCGATGAGTACGGCGGAAGCCTTGAGAACCGGCTGCGCTGCGCGAAAGAGATCGTGGAGGGCATCCACGCGAAATGCGGAGATGATTTCCCGGTCGGTATGCGCCTCGGCCTTAAGACCTACATCAAAGATTATGACAAAGCGACCCTGACCGGGGAAGAAGAGGTCGGCCGCACACTTGAAGAAGGCGTCGAGATCGCGAAACTGCTGGAACAGTACGGTTACGATTTTCTAGATACCGACACCGGCACCTATGACTCCTTCTACTATGCCTGCCCGCCCATGTACAACCCACAGGGCTTCATGATCCCGCTGGCAGCTGCGGCAAAGGCCGTCGTTTCCATCCCCGTCATCGCCGGCGGACGTATGCAGAATTACGATCTGGCATGCAAGGCAGTGGAAAACGGCGAGATCGACGCTGTCGGACTCGGCAGACCATCTCTTGCGGACCCGGATTATCCCAATAAGGTATTTGCCGGAGAGGTGGAAAAGATCCGTCCCTGTATCGGCTGCAACATGGGCTGCTTCCGCAGATGCGTGGAGACTGGTGAACCCGTCTCCTGCGCGGTGAACCCGCAGGCAGCGAGAGAGACCGTCCTCGGTCTGAAAACCGGAGACGGCAATAAGAAGATCGTCGTGGTCGGCGGTGGAATCGCCGGAATGGAAGCCGCAAGGACCTCTGCACTGCGTGGCTATACCGTGACTCTGTTTGAAAAGAGCGACCATCTAGGTGGCCATGTGGTGGAAGCCGGTGCGCACAGTTTCAAATCCGAGATCGCCAAACTCAACGAATGGTACAAGAGAGAACTGCAGGATCTGGGTGTGGATGTCAAACTGAACCATGAACCCTGCATCAACTGCATCCGCAAACAGGCACCGGATGCCGTCATTCTGGCGACGGGCACCCAGGAAGCAGCGCCGGGAATTCCCGGTCTGGACAAGGCCGTCCATTCTCTGGATGCCATTCGCAATCCCGGGAAACTCGGACAGAAAGTCGTCATTGTCGGCGGTGGACTGGTCGGCTGCGAGATTGCGCTAGATGAGGCAAATCACGGAAAAGACGTTACCGTCGTGGAAGCGCTGGATGACATCATGGCTGCTGGCGGAGCTGGTGCGCCATATCCCAACAAGCAGATGATCGTCGACCTCTTTGAAGCCAAGAACGTCAAGGTCATGACCGGCACAAAACTTACCGAGGTCACCGATGAAGGCGCAATCGTGGAAAAGGCGGACGGTACAAAAGAACTGCTCAAGGCGGATACCGTTGTTTCCGCACTGGGCTTCCGTCCTACGCCAAACCTCAAAGAAGAATGGGCAGAACTTGGCGTTCCGATGACCGAGATCGGCGATGCCACCGGAGCTGGCACCATCATGAAAGCGATATGGGATGCCTATGAGGTGGCCAACAGTCTCTGATCTTCCCTATACAGAAAACCGGAACGGATCCAAGAACCCGCTCCGGTCTTTTTTTCTGGTTTTTCAGAGGATTCCAAGCACTCTCAGAATGACGCTGACGACAAATCCAATCAGAGCCCACTTCAGGATGGACTGGGACATCACCGGTTTTGTTCCTCTGTTGACGAAATAGATGATGACCCCGACGATCGGGAACAGGAACGCAATCACGTTCAGCCAGATGACGACGCCGTCGGAAGGATCTACATTGGTGTCGGATGGGCTGATGATCTGATTGTTGATAAAATCATTGACCTTGTTTGCAGCGTCGTCGAAACGGTCGTCGATCTTGTTGAACACTTCTCCGGCTTTTTCCTTGTATTCCCCGAACTGAGGGGGATTCGAGCCGGTCACGGGCTTCTGAGGCGCAAGGCCTGTGGGGGCTCCGCAGTTGGGGCAGAAGGCCTGCCCTTCTTTCAGTTCAGTTCCGCAGTTTCCGCAAAATGCCATTATTGTTTACCTCGCTAGTTTTTCTCTTGCAATTTATTGTCAGGATCTGTAGGACAGATCACAATTCGATTGTCTCACCCGGTTCGACGAGAACGCGTCCCGGGAAATTGAAGCGTTCCGCCGCTTCACGGTCATAGAGTGTGCCGAAGGCATTGTGGATCGGAATCGCGTGTTTCGTTCCACAGAGCACAGCACATTCCGCTGCCTCCTCCGGGCCCATGTTGTACTTGCCGTCCGTCGGGAAAAGCGCCCAGTCCAGATGGAAAAGCCTGAGTCCAGCCATCTGAGGATATTTGGATGTATCACCTGCCGCATAGATCTTCTTGCCGTCCACCGAAATTACGTATCCGACACATACGGCAGGGTCGTGATGAGCGTTCTCCGCGCGGACCGGCGTGACGGTCACCCACCTGAGACCGAGCACACGGTAATTCCCGTTGACCAGTGCCTCTTCGTTGGTGAAGATCCTGCAGTTCTCACTGCGGTTCGCTACAAGCTGGATCTGATTGTGATCCCCGTGCTGATGAGTGACAAGGATCAGATCCGCAGGCAGATCATATCCGTCTCCGGCATACGGGTCGACATAAATGACTTTCCCCGCTTCAGTCCGGATTCTGTAGCTCCCATGCCCCTGATAATACAGTTCCGCCATACAAATGACCTCCTGTGACAGGAGAACGCAACTCATTCGGCAGGTCTCCTCGTTTTTCATTCAAAGATATGATACACTCAAATTGTGAA
>CAMKDB010000031.1 GCA_946411155.1 uncultured Faecalibacterium sp. | reverse complement strand
GGAATATGAATACTGCGAACAATAAAAGACACCAGCAGAGCACGGTTTCCATCATCAGAGCCTACCTGAATCTGGTCGTCTCCAGGAGCGATATCAAAAGCATCAGCGTTTCCGATATCTGCAAAAAAGCGGGCGTCAACCGCACGACTTTCTATGCCCATTTCCTCGATATGGACGACCTTCTGCGAACCGTATATGAACGGATGCTGGAAGAATATCTGAAGGTCTTTCAGACCGAGACCGATTCTGGGACACACAGCTTCGACTTCAACAAACTGTTCACCAATATCAAAGAAAACCAGATCTTTTACAAAATCTATTTCAAACTCGGATTCGACTTCAAGGATATCTTCATTCAGAACGGGTCTTTGGACATAGCAGGACGGTTCTACAGCGATCTGGATCATCTGGACTATCACATCGCATTCTTCGAAGCGGGCATTACTGCCATCATCAGAAAATGGCTCGATGGAGGATGTCAGGAAGAACCTGAGACCATTTCGAGAATACTGGTCGACGAGTATCAGAAGAAAAATACCTATTAAGGATCTAAACGAATCCGAAAAACCGGCAAAATGGATCGGATCTCATACTGTACGACTGCCCCTGTGCAGCGGAAGCATCCGCTGCACAGGGGTTATTATGTTGCATCATCTGTCCCGTCTGCTATCCAGAAGGGATCATGGATGTCACCCAACAATGATATTTCGTCCAATTTCAGACGGTCTCGGACAGTCCTTCACAAGTATGGACAATCCTTCCATTTTGTTTCCCGTTAACCCAAACGATTTTTATGCAAATTGCTGAATAAAGCCTGTTTTTTTTGGATATTCAATGTATGCCGTTATCGTTGACCCTCAGTTTTTTAGTGTGATACTATACAGTCAAGTAATTAATTATCCGGAGTTTCAAGGAGGCTTGTTCGTCGCTGCTTTCAGACATGCGGGGAAAGGCTTGTATGAGACTCTTTTTTTCCGAGAAAACGGAAACGCAGGCTGATCCCGGATACAGATCGGATCAATTGACACCATATGGTGAAAAAAGCAAAGAGAGGACGCAATTATGGCAAGATTCCCGGAAGACTTCCTTTGGGGCGGCGCAACCTCTGCCGCTCAGATAGAAGGCGGCAGGTGTGAGGACGGAAAGGGACTTTCTCATCTCGATTATGTCTATTACCGCGGGCCGAAACGTCCCTGCAACTTCATGCTTCTGGATGATTACAAAAAAGCCAGGATCGAGGAGGCGACGCTGAACTTTCCCAACAGAAGAGGCATCGACTTTTACCACAGATACAAGGAAGATATCGCACTTCTGGCTGAGATGGGTTTCAAATCCTTCCGCATGTCGGTCTCGTGGACAAGACTGTTCCCGACCGGAAAAGAAGAGAAGCCGAATCCCGAAGGCGTGGAATTCTACCACAATGTATTCCGGGAACTTCACAAGTACGGGATCGAACCTCTTGTGACGATGATCCACTATGAGATGCCCTACGGGTTCGTTGACGAGGGAAACGGCTGGGAAACGGACATGATCATTCCCTACGCCGTGAAATATATGAAATTCCTGATCGACGAGTATAAGGGTGAGGTAAAATACTGGCTCACCTTCAACGAGATCAATATGGTCAATGCGGTTCCGTTCCTTGGTGGCGGGATCATCCTCGACCGGCCGGGCCCGACTTCCAAGATCGATTTCGACAGCTACACCCCCACTCCGGAGATCACTTTCGAGCGGAAAGGCCCTCCGCCAACGGCAAATTTTGCCAGATGGGACCAGGCCTCGCATCAGGCGCTCCATCACCAGTTCATCGCCAGCGCCATGGTCGTCAAATATGCCCATGAGACCGCGCCGAATTGCCTGATCGGCAACATGTTCAACCTGCACCACCTTTATCCCGAGACCTCTTCGCCGAAAGACGCTTACAGAGCTCATGAAGAAACGGAATTCAACATGCTCTTCTGCGACGTCATGGCCAAGGGCTATTACCCCGCCTGGATGCTGTCCTGGTACAAAAAGCACAATATCAACATCAAATGGTATGACAATTACGAGGAGATCCTCGCGAACGGAAAAGTGGACTTCATTTCACTGAGTTACTATCTGTCCACCGTCGTCACTGCGGATCCCGCAAGGCAGGAGAAGATCGGATCCTTCATCCGCTTCCTCCGGAACAAATACCTCGAGACCAGCGATTTCGGCTGGCAGATCGACCCTATCGCCCTGCGCATCTCCCTCAACGAACTCAGAGACAGGTTCAATCTGCCAATCTACATCGTTGAAAACGGAATCGGTGCTTTCGAGGAACTGGGTGAAGACAAAACGGTTCACGACGATTACCGGATCTCTTACCTGCGCAGCCATATCGAAGCGATCGCCGACGCAATCGAGGACGGTGTTGACGTCATCGGCTACACCCCCTGGGGCTGCATCGATCTGGTGTCCTGCTCCCTGGTATCCATGTCCAAACGCTACGGTTTTGTCTATGTGGACGCGGACGATGAAGGGAACGGCACCTACGACCGATACAGAAAAGATTCCTTCTACTGGTACAAGAAGGTCATCGCCAGCAACGGTGAGGACCTGGACTGATCCGATCTTACGGCAAATCTGAATGAGGAAGTAAAAACAGGGAGCTGTAAGATCGCTGCTTTCAGAACAAGCAGCCCTCTTAAGCTCCCTTTTTCTGTATATCCCGTTCAGACCGGTTCCCGCATCATTTTGCAGCGCGGATGACCGGAGACAGAAGTCCCATTTCTCCGGTTCCCAGTACGGTCACTTCAGACAGATCGTCTGCATTTGTGACGACGAGCGCTGACGTCAACGGATGTCCCGCCTGCAGGATCTTGTCCTTGCTGAACTTCATGATAGGCTGTCCGCAGCTGACGTGCTGTCCCTTTTTGACAAGGACTTCAAAACCGTCCCCGTTCATCTCGACCGTATCCATTCCAATATGGACAAGGATTTCCGCACCGTCTTTTGACATCAGACCGACAGCGTGTTTGGTATCGATCGTCTGTGTGATTTCCCCGTCAACGGGAGAGTAGACTGTCTGCTTCTCCGGGACAAACCCGCATCCGGGGCCAAGAATCCCTTCAGAGAATACACCGTCGCCGATCTCCTGAAGCGGGATCACGGTTCCTTCCGCGGGAAGATAGATCACACCCGGTTCGGTATGCACGCGGACCGGCTGAGGACCGGAAAAAAGCGATTTGAGAGAATCCAGAAAACCCATGATGACACCTCTCTGTTAAGCCGCCTGATGCGGACTATGACAAGGAATCGAATAATAACAGTTATAAACTTTTGCTTATTATATCATACCGCCGGAACGACAGGCATGCTTTCCATTAGATTGTACCGGTTTTATGCAGCTTCTTCATTGCAATTTAGGAGGATGATATGATCAAACTCGGCGTCTCATTATATCCCGAGCAGGAAACGGCTGAACAGATCGAAAACTATTTGCGGCTTGCGCAGAACTATGGTTTTACGAAGGTCTTCACCAGTTTGTTTTCTGTCGAAGCCTCCAACGAGGAGATCATCCGCTATTTCAGAAATCTCTGCGATGTTGCCCACCGATACGGAATGGAGGTCTACGGAGACTGCAACGCCCGTTTTTTCATGCAGATCGGGGCATCGCCCGAAGATCTGTCCGTCTTTAAGAACATGGGACTGGATGTTCTGCGTCTGGATCTGATGTTCAACGATGAGCGTGATGTCGCCATCGTCAACAATGATCAGGGGCTTGGCGTTCAGCTCAACGCGAGCCTTGTCCCCGCAGTAAAGCGCATCATAGAAATGGGCGGAGATAAAAGCAGGATTATCGGATCTTATAACTTTTATCCGCTGAGGAATACCGGCGCCGGCAGCGAGGATGTTCTGGAAGCGAACCGTTTTTTCAAAAGCAATGGGATGAAGACGCAGATCTTCATTTCGTCCAATGTGAAAGGGGCACACGGGCCATGGCCGGTCAGCGACGGTCTTCCGACGATCGAAGCGAACCGGGATATGACTGCTGACCTCCAGTTAAGACATGTCTATGCGCTGGGCTGCGATGAGATTCTTTTCGGAAACGCTTTCGCCTCCGAGGAAGAACTGAAGGCCGTTTCGGATACCCTGAAAGAAATCTATATCTATGCCGAGGACAGGCCGTTCTACTTCCCCGGAATCCGGGATCAGATTCCTATCGGGGACATCGAAAGACTTCCAATCACGATCGATACCGTTGACGACCTTACCGATTCAGAGAAAGAACTTCTCTTCGTATTCAACAAGCATAATGTCAGCGAATATACGCATACCATCATTCGTTCCAGATGGGGAAGATTCGATTTCCGGTTCACACCGATCCCGCCAAGGCCCTGTTTGAAAGAGTACTTTGGGCCGGGAGATGTTGTCATTCTCAATGAAAACATCAACCGCTACAAGGGAGAAGTCCATATCGTAAAGACCCGGATCCGAAACGACGGAACCCTGAATTATGCCGGAAGGATCAGAGAAGAGGAAATGTTTCTTCTGGATTACCTGAAATACGGTGTAAATTTCGGTTTCTTGCCGGGTAAATAAGCGCTTAATATCCTGAGGGGATATCAGAATAGAAGCAAGAATTGACAGAAAGGACAAAATCATGGCTGAACAAAAGAAAGACTTTGGGACGCTGGCTTCCCAAATTGTCGAACTGATCGGCGGCAAGGACAATATCACCCATGCCGCTCACTGTATCACCAGATTGCGTATCACGCCGAAAGACACCAGCCTTGTCAAACTGGACGAAATCAAGAAACTCGGTGTCATCGGAGCACAGATGGTAGGCGATCAGGTTCAGGTCATCATCGGCAAGGACATCGATGAAGTATACGACGCTTTTGTCAATGTGACCGGTGTTGAAAGAACGGCTGCGATTGATGAGAATCTGGATCCGGAACTGACCAAGAAGAAAAAATCCTTCAAGGAGATCCTGGGTTCGATCTTCCCAGCAATCGTTTCCTGTGTGTTCCCGATCCTGCCGGCACTGCTTGCCTGCGGCATGCTGCAAGGTATCGTCATGATGCTGGTCAACTTCCACATCGTGCCGGCTGATAATCCCACAATTGCGACCCTGACGTGGGTCTACAATGTAGCTTTCTGGTTCCTCCCGATCTTCGTAGGCTATGCGTCCGCGAAGAGATTCGGCGTCAAGACCGCCATGGGCATGCTGATGGGTGCTATTCTCATCCATCCCACGTTCCTTGAGTTAGTCAAAACCGGAGCCGGTTACACAGTTCCCAATCCCGGTGGTCCTCCCACGGTCGTCCCAGGCACCGGATCTGCCGGTTCCCTTTTCGGCTTCTCGATCTATCCCGGAGACTACACAAGCACGATCATCCCGGTCATCGTGTGCGTCTTTGTCATGAGTTTCATCGAGAAATTCCTGAACAAATACATCCCCAAAAATGTACGGTTCGTGCTGGTTCCGACACTTGAGCTCCTGATCATGGCACCGTTGGGACTGTTGGTTCTGGCTCCCATCAGCCACAGACTCTCCACCGCACTTGCGGGTCTGCTGATCGGGCTGTTCCACATCCCCGGCGTCGGCGCAATTCTCATCTGCCTGTTCTCAGCATTCTACCCGTTCATCGTCATTACCGGCATGCACTTCAACCTGATGTCCGTTGCCATGGCAATTGGCCAGCAGATGGGCAAGAACCCGCTGACTTCGGTCGCCGGTTTCCTGTTCCAGTACACTCAGGCCGCAGCCTGCCTGGCAGTCGCCATCAAGGCGAAGAACGCCGAGCGCAGATCTCTGGCGCTCTCCTGCGCGTTCTCTGATGCGATTCCCGGCATCTCCGAGCCCGGCATGTATGGTATCACTTTCAAATATAAGAAAGCGCTGTACGCCGCTATGATCGGATCCGGTGTCGCCGGACTCATCGCTGCTCTGATGAACGTCGGTGCTTACGCTGGAGGCCCGCCGAACATCTTCACATTCGGCATGTTCATCAACCCTGCGCCTGTTCCGAACGCACTTGCTGACCTGAAGAGGATGATCATCTGCATCGTGATCGGCGTTGTCATCACTTTCATCGGGACGATGCTCCTGTATAAGGATGAAGAGGCTGACAAGATCGACGCTGAAGGCTGAACAGATCTGATGACTGAAACCAACGGGGCGGCGCTGCTTCCGCCGCCCCAATTGAAAAAAAGATATCCCCTGAGACCTAGACTTACTCTGGCGCAAGCGGCGCAGATTACGTCAATTACGCTGGCATTTCAACAAAGGAACTGTTGCAGATCTACCGTCTGCACCAGTTCCTTTGTATTAGAATCGGTATTGCCGCGAGGCAAATCCCGCTTTCCTCATATATAATTGTTATGTAGGCTGCGGCGCAGCCGGTCTCATCAAGAAGAGAATCAAGGAGAACACCATGAACGAATTCTATATTCCCAGCGACGGGATCCGTCTGCACGCGAAACTGGAGAAACCGGAAGGCACGGAAAAATGTCCCTTGGTGATTCTGGTGCATGGTCTGACGGGACATATGGAAGAAAGACATATTCTTGCTGCCGCCAGGACGATGCTGGCATCGGGGTATGCCGTGCTTCGTGTTGAAATGTACGGCCACGGCGGAAGCGAAGGCGAATTCAGAAAGCACACCCTTTTCAAATGGATCGGCAACATCATGGACGTGACAGATTACGCCAGGTCTCTGGATTTCGTGACGGGTCTGATTCTCTGCGGTCATTCCCAGGGCGGTCTGCTGACAGTTCTGGCAGGCGGTATGCGACCGGATACATATGATGCTCTGATCCCGCTGTCCCCGGCTGTGTCCCTTCCCGATATGGCAAGAAAAGGCGTCTTTTTTGACGCGCGCTTCGACCCGGATCATGTACCGGACGAAGTGGATGTGGGAAAATATTACCTGGACGGCGACTACTTCCGCTGCGCACAGCTGATCCATCCCGAGGATGCCGTTCGCCGGTATCCCGGTCCCGTGTTGATCGTTCACGGGGAAGCGGACGAAGCGATTCCCATTTCCTGGGCAAGAGGCACAGCGTCGCTGTACCAAAACTGCAGACTGGCTGTTGTGCCGGATGATCTGCACTGCTACGACCGCCATGTGGACCTGATGGCGGAAGCAGTGAAATCATTCCTGACACAACTGAAACTGATTTGATTCTTCCGCAGCAAACCGCAGGAATCATCGGTCGGTGCAGGCTCACCGTGTTATAATGAGATTACTTTTTTATCCTTGATCTCAGGAGGATATCTTCTTGAAGGAATTTCTTGTCAGCATGTCCGAGTTCGGACCGCTTATCGACATCATCTCGTGCGTGTTCACGGTTCTTGCGCTGGTCTTCACGCTGTATTTTTGGCTTCTGGACAATCTGAATGAAGAGGAGACAAAGTTTGTTGAAGGAAAAGACAAACTGCTTAACTCTCTTTACAGGTGTCTGGAAATAATCCGTTCCTCCAAAAAAACGGACAAGGAAAAGGTTGAAGCGGTCCAGAGAGTCAACGGGCAGCTTGAAGTAGTGCTGAATTACCGCTTTTGGGGAAGAAGCACGAAAAAAGAAGAGTACAGCAGGATCTCTGAGTTCTGTCAGGACAGCAGATACCTGATCAGCACGATGCGCCGTCAGCAGGATGCGCACAGGCCGTCTGATGGGATGAATAATGGTGTGCAATCGCTGGTCGGCGTCGGCAAGCTGTCCAATGAGCAGATGAGCGATATCTGGACAGATTATAAAAAGGGTCTGGCCTATATCATCGACTTCATAGAAAACTGGCACTGAACGGGAGGAAATCAATGACTTATGTAATGTTTTTTCTGCTCCTCCTCGCACTGATTCTGATTACCCATTTTGTCCGGACCTGGGCATTCAACCGGCATGAGGCAGTCACGTTCGAGTCTTCGGCTATAACTACGCTGTTCGCGTTGATGGGTATCTGGTGTTACGGAGCTAACTGTGTCAGGATCGGTGTGCTGGCAGCCTTTGCGGCGATGTTTGTACTCAACGCGCTTCTGCAGTGGCACTTTTTCCTTGAACTGCAGGATGTGATCAACAATGCGTTCAAGAAGCGTTTCGAAGAGGATAATCCATTAAAGAAAAAACTTCAGACGATGGCGTCTGTGGCGATCATGCCGTCCTTCTCCAGATTCATCGAGGAGTCGAAACTGTTTAACAACCCCGGGAGCATGATCGGACTGATCAAATCAATCATGAAGCGGCAGCGCTTTCTGAAGAAAAAATATCAGATGCGGGAATGCTTTGCGGAAAATCTCAACCTGATCGGTCCGTGCAAGCCCGAGATCGACGAGATGCTGAACGACTCCGTTCATGTAGTGCCCAGTGCAATTCATGCCAACCGGCTGGCACTGGGGTATAAAAGCGAGATCAAAGGTCTGATCTCCTATGACGTGCTGGGATTCGGCGCACACATTCTCCTCACCGTGATGCTGGTGTACTATCTGCGCCACCCGCAGGCAGCCGTACTGCAGAACTTTACACCGGAGACATTGATATGGGTGGCTTTGTCTGTCCTTGCATTCATAGCGCTCGGATTTTATCTCCGGAGAATCGGTTTCGCAAGAAACGAGTCTGTTTTCTACGAATTTTCCTACACGGGCATGCTAGTCGTGATTATCAGAGTCGGGAGTCTGGTGCTTGCTGGGAAAACTGTCACTGATCTTCAGTGGTCACTGCTTTCCGGTTACTGCCTTCTGTTCTTTCTGGTCTCACATCGGTATAAAAGCCTGAACAAGGCGTTTCACGGCAGGATCAACCTGCTGTTCGATTACCTGATATACAACATCCCCATTGAGACAGAAACAGACCGGACTCAAAGACGGTTCCTCAGCAATCTGAAGATAATCTGCGAGTGGACGATCGAACCATTCTCCGGAATCATAAGGGGAAAGGAATGGTTCCGTTTCCGCGCGACCGGAAAATGGGAGAAATTCGAGAAGATCATGGACGAAAAGAAAAAGATGCCCGAACTGACGGCCGACCTGATCCGGAAGGTCCTGGACAGAGAGGAACTGAGCATCCTCGCGGACGAAGCCGTTTTCAGTCTTCCTTCAGGCGATACGGCGGAATCGGAAGTCTGCAGGGAGAAGAAGGAACTCCGTCAGGGATCCGCTTCGAAACATGATATAGACAGACGGAGCGAATATCTGAAGAAGGATCGGGAACTTGAACAAAAGATCAGGACAAACCTCGTGGCAGTCCGCTTCTTTAACTGGATCAGTGTCGCCGCGTTTTTTGCTGTGTTCTTCCTGATTGGATGGGGAATCCTGTAGGTCATACCGTGAAGAAGGAAAAAACAATTCTGATAATTTGCTCAGCCATCGCGCTGATGTTCACCCTGCTCATAATGGGGTTGTTTATGGTGTATCGGAAAGAACTCAAAGACTATTTTTCGAACAGCGTATCCTGTATGACAGTCCCCGGAATCTCAGAGGGATTCATACCCCAGGGACTCGCCTATGACAGTGACACACAGGCTTTCTTTATCTCGGGGTATATGGGCAACGGAAAGCAGTCGCCGGTCTATGTTCTCAGGGAACAGGACGGGATACCTGTCAAAAGAGTAGATCTGCTGACGGAAGACGGCTCCAAGTTCAAGGGCCATGCAGGCGGTGTCTCCGTGTACGGTGACGGCGTCTTCATTGCCGGAAGCACACAGGCATGCGTCTATTACTTCCCGGCGGGAACCCTTCTGAACGCCGAAAACGGCGCAAATCAGAAAGCTGCTGAACGCATCAGTCTGAGGACGGAGGACGATTTCATCCGCGCCTCATTCACGTCCGTAGACGATTCGTATCTCTATATCGGTGAATTCCATAAAGGATTTGTCTTCTATACCCACAAGTCCCATCTTGTTGAACATGACGGTATCCGTCAGAAGGCTTTTCTTGCGGGGTTCCGGCTTAGCGGGAACGGACAGTTGGTTCCGGCGTGTGTGTTCTCGATCCCAGACGATGTTCAGGGTGCATGTTTTGCGCAGGGTCATGTATTTCTGTCCCAATCCCATGGGTTCCTGCCGTCCTCTATTCTTTCCTACTCATTAAGCGGGTTGGAACAGGCAGGCACAAAACGCGTTCTTGGTCAGGATGTTCCGCTGTATGTCCTTTCGGAACACAATGCAACGAAAAAGACCAAGGTTCCCCCTATGTCGGAGGAGATCACCGTCGTTGACGGCAACATGTACATCCTGTATGAAGCTGCTGCCAACCGGTACCGCATCGGAAAGAAACTGGGACTGGATAAGATCTACGCCACACCATTGGACTACTTCCTGTAATTTCTTTATCTGAAACAAAAGAGCGCCCGCTTCATTGCCGACGCTCTTTTTTTCATGTTTGTCTCTATTCTGTCAGCCCAAGCAAGGAATCACTCCGTTGAGTCCCGCAACACTTCCCGAGCCGTCATCACAGATGATCAATGCTCTCATTTTTCATCGTTTTCTTTTCCGGCAACCGTTTCGTAAGTGATATATGCACCGATCAGATTCGCGTCATTGCTGAACTGACACGGAACGATCTCAACAGACAACGTCCGGCGGAAGCGGGCAGTCATCGATTTTTCCTGCACTTCGTTGAACTTCTCCCGGATCTTTTCGATCAGCGCCGGCTGTCTGCTGATCCCGCCGCCGATGGCTATTTTTTCAAGATCCAGCAGCCAGCTGAGATTGAAGATCTGGACAGCGATATTGGCACTCAGTTCATTCAGGGCGGATTTCGCATAGGCATCTTCGGGCAGACGTCTGAAAAATTCCCGTCCATCGATCATTTCCGACGAAGCACTGAGTTCCTGATACCGCCGAAGCAGAAATGTCGTGGAGCAGTTTGAGCCGACGGTTTGCCTGTGGTCTTCATAATGACCTGCATCCGTGTTTACGAAACTGAACTCGCCTGCCATATTGTTCGGGCCTCTTACGAGATGGTGATCAATGATCAGTCCTCCTCCGACTCCCGTTCCGATCAGAAAAACCGCCGCGTTCCGGCAGCCACTGACGGCGCCGTATCCATACTCCGCAAGTGCTGCCGCTTTTCCGTCGTTCTCCAGAACCACCCTGCACCCGCAGGCATCACTCAGCAGACGTCCGACTTCGATACTGTGCGGATATTTCATAGCGCCGCAGATACCGCAGTGTCCTTTCTCGACATCGACCGGTCCGGGCAGGGACATGGCGATTCCTTCCACCTCGTCCCTATAAGGCAGATAGATTCCCCTGATCTGGTCCACAAAACGGTCAAACCCATCCACGGGAGTGGAGACATATCCCTTTTCACTGATCGTCAGGGCGTCTTCGATCATTGCGTATTTGATCTCGGTGCCGCCGACATCGAACGCCAGCAGTTTCAATTTCTGTTTCCTTTCTCCGGAGATATCTCAGCCCAGTCCCTCTGTACACGTCCTTAAGATTTGCAAGATATATACTATATAGGTATAGATATAATTATAAAACAAAATCATATGATACGATATCGGTCTTCCTGTGTTACGATACGTAACAGATATGTCACAGTCCGTTCCTTGTACGGCCACCTTCGGAAAACTATATTACAGACAGAATGAACCGCGTCACAGGTTCAAAAAGGAGGTCTGTAAATGACATTTGGAGAAAAACTCAGAGAAGCGAGAAAAGATGCCGGATTGTCCCAGGAGGAGTTCGCCGAGAAGATCGGCGTATCCAGATCCGCCGTTGCAAAGTGGGAATCCGACAGAGGTCTCCCGGACGTTGGTAATCTGAAAGTGATCGCGTCGCTTCTGAATATCAGCATCGACTATCTGCTGGACGACGACAGCCGACTCACATTCAACGAAACCAGAGAACCGATCGACCTGGAGTCCTATACAAAGAGCGGAAAATGCCGGGACAAAAAAGATGCCGCCTGCTTCGCAAAATATGCGGAAGCAGACGCGATCTACCCTCTGATCAGGAGGAAAAAACAGTCCCTTCTGGAAAAAACCGTGGACTTTTTTGTTCAGCCGGGCATCGTGCAGATTGCTGACTACATGAACGACAGCGACGGTTATTATCTCGTAGATAAAGGCGGAAAACAGCTGCTTATCCGGGTCGGACAGGATTTCATCTCTTCATCCGAACTGGCAAGCAGAGTAGATCCAAAACGATTTGTCATCGGGAACAACGTTTTCAGCAAGTCGACTTACCAGCTCATCTAGTCTCCAGCCAGTTCTATGACATTAAGACCGGCCACTCCGTACATCAGTCGGGAAGTGGCCGGTTTCTGTGTGTTCGGGTCAATCCGAGCTTTTGAATTCATACATCCGGTACATCTTTCTGGAGATACCACCGGCATAGATCTTTCTGAAAATGATTTTCTCCATCCCCTGCAATTCCTCGATCAGCGGCAGCGGCGTCATTTCGTGTTCTTTCACGAATACCAGTCCTGTACCTTCCTGAAGCATTCTCGGGTCATCTATCCCGTATACATTTGCGCCGCCAACATCGTTGATGGGATTTCGGATCCGGGACATTTTCGCAGCAAAGGAAGTATAACAATCCATCAGGACACGGACTTCGGAGAAATGATCCCCGATCATTCCCAGGACCTTCCTCAGTTCGTCAGGGCGGAGATACATGCTCAGACCTTCCATCACGACGATGGCGGTCCCCGTCCCGGGTATATCCCGAATCCACTCTGGATTCCTTACATCCGAAGAGAGCATTCGGTAACCTGAGTTTTCGGTATAATAACGTCTCCGTTCTCTGATCACGTCTGGAAAATCCACGTCAAACCAGGATCCTTTTCCGGCTCCGACCCTGTCGATCCTGCTGTCCATGCCGCAGCCCAGATGGATGACAACCGGATCTTCCGCTTCCGCCATCTGTTCCTTCAGCCACTGATCGAATAGCGCGGCTCGCATGCCCATATAATATGCGAGCCATTTGGATTTTGATTTTCCCTTGAGCGGAAAGCTTTCCTTTTCCCAAATTTCCTCTGACTTTGTATCCCGGAGAATAATGCCTTTTCTGCTGACATAGGCCTTGCCGTACAGCGGGATATACAAAGTTTTATTCACATTATCCATTTCTAAACTCCAACCGGCCTTCCCATCCGAAAGCCTACGCCACATACCGCTTGATCGATATCTCTAT
Source organism: uncultured Faecalibacterium sp. (assembly GCA_946411155.1). Taxonomy (GTDB): domain Bacteria; phylum Bacillota; class Clostridia; order Oscillospirales; family Ruminococcaceae; genus RUG11783. Next base: position 4,062 of record CAMKDB010000031.1, on the reverse strand, counting down.
TTTATCCTACGCGATGTCGGGAATACACTTTATCTATCTTCCCGAATCATAGACATGGAAAACTTATCCAGGAAGGAACAAAGAATCTGTTCTTAAATTCCGTATTGAATAACTGCCGCCGGGCATCCGGCGGCAGTTATTTTTGTTTCTATTCCAGTTTCAGACTCTTTCCACGGAGATGACGGCATTCTCGCCGTTGATATCCCACTCCTTAGTGAAACCAGTGCCTTCGCCGAACAGGATTGCATCGGCAAGGACATCTTCCGAGATTTCGGAAGAGAACTCCCTCACCACGTCAGACAGGCGATCAGAAGTGCTGACGCTGACTTTGATGTGATCCATCACGTTGAAGTCTGCTTCCTTACGCATGGACTGGATCTTGCTCACGACTTCGCGGACAAAGCCTTCCTTGATGAGATCTTCCGTCAGTTCGGTGTCGAGCGCTACCGTGTAACTGCCTTCAGAAGCAGAGGCGAAACCTTCAACCTTGGACGCCTCGATCAGCAGTTCCTCGGGGAGCAGCGTCTCGTCGCCGTCTGCGGTGTGAATCACCAGCTGCCCGGTCGTATCCAATTCCTTCTTGGCGGCATTGCCGTCCAGAGAAGCGAGGATCCCGCGGACTTCGTTGATGCGCTTTCCGAAACGTTTTCCGAGGATGCGCAGCTGAGGTTTGAAGGTATAGCTTGAGAAGCGGCTCATGTCGTCGGTGAAGATCACGTTCTTCACGTTGAGCTCGTCCTCGATGATATCCTTGTACAGATCACCAAGCGCCTCCGCGCCGCCAACATACATCACTGCGAGCGGCTGGCGGTTCTTCAGAGCAGCCTCGTTTCTTGCCGCTCTTCCCAGAACGACGATCTTGAGAACCTCTTCCATATGGTGCTCCAGTTCCGTATCGATGAGTGACTCATCGGCCGACGGGAAATCGCACAGATGGATGCTTTCCGGGGCGGAGGGGTCCACACGGCGGACGATGTTCTGATAGATCTCTTCCGTCATAAAGGGGATCATAGGCGCAGCCAGTTTGGACAGCGTCACCAGTGCGGTCCAGAGAGTGAGATACGCATTGATCTTGTTCTGTGGCATCCCGGTCACCCAGAAACGCTCTCTGGATCTGCGAACATACCAGTTGGAGAGTTCGTCGGTGAAATCCTGCAGTGCTCTTGCAGCTTCCGGAATCTTGTACCCGCCAAGATCCGCGTCCACTTCCTTAATAAGGGAATTCAGGCGGGACAGCAGCCATCTGTCCATGGAAGTGAGGGAAGAACGGTCCAGCGTGTACTTCGTGGGATCGAAGTTATCGATGTCAGCGTACAGCACATAGAACGCATAGGTGTTCCAGAACGTGCCCAGGAATTTCCTCTGGCCTTCCATGACCGCTTCCTTGTAGAAACGGTTGGGAAGCCACGGCGCACTGTTTTCATAGAAGTACCAGCGGATGCTGTCCGCACCGTAGGCATCGAGCGCTTCGAAAGGATCCACCGCGTTGCCTTTGGACTTGCTCATCTTCTCTCCGTTCTCGTCCAGCACGAGTCCGAGAACGATGACGTTCTTGTAGGGCGCCTTGTTGAAAAGCAATGTGGAGATGGCGAGAAGAGAATAGAACCAGCCTCTGGTCTGGTCGACCGCCTCGGAAATGAAGTCGGCAGGGAATGTGGACTCAAAGGTCTCCTGATTCTCGAAAGGATAGTGATACTGCGCGAAGGGCATGGCACCGGAATCGTACCAGCAGTCGATGACCTCTTCCACCCGGTGCATCTGCTTGCCGCAGACAGGACATTTGATTGTTACATCATCCACATAGGGACGGTGCAGTTCGATGCTTTCCGGACAATTGTCGGACATGCTTCTGAGTTCCTCCACCGATCCGATGCAGTGCCTGTGTCCGCACTCGCATTCCCAGATCGGAAGAGGTGTTCCCCAGTATCTGTTACGGGAGATTGCCCAGTCCTGAATATTCTCCAGCCAGTTCCCGAAGCGCTTTTCACCGATCGTCGCAGGGATCCAGTTGATGGTAGCATTGTTGCGCAGCAGGTCATCCCTTACCGCGGTCATCTTAATGTACCAGGACTCCCTTGCGTAATAGATCAGAGGCGTATTGCAGCGCCAGCAGTGAGGATAGCTGTGGGTGAATTTCGGTGCAGAGAATAGCAGTTTTCTGTCTTCCAGATCCTGGAGGACGAGGGGATCTGCCTTTTTCACGAACGTTCCCGCCCAGGGAGTGGGTTCAGTCATTTCTCCCTTGGCATCCACATACTGCAGGAAGGGAAGATCATATTTGAGTCCGACCTGATAGTCGTCTTCACCAAAAGCAGGCGCGATATGGACGATGCCGGTGCCTTCACCGAGGGAGACATAGTCCGCCAGTGTGACATAATGTCCCTTGCGGTCGACTTTCTGGAAGGAGAACAGCGGCTCATATTCCCTGCGCTCCAGTTCTTTTCCTTTTACCCGCTCGAGTACGGTCCAGCCTTCTCCCAACACGCTTTCCAGCAGGCCTTCTGCCAGCCAGTAAGTGTATCCGTCCGCTGCCTTGACCTTCACATAGTCCAGTTCCGGGTGAACGCAGAGCGCCACGTTGCTGGGCAGGGTCCAGGGCGTGGTAGTCCAAGCGAGGAAATAGGCGTCTTCATCTTTGCATTTGAAACGGACCACAGCGGAACGCTCCGTTACGTCCTTGTAGCCCTGAGCGACCTCATGGGAAGCCAACGGAGTTCCGCAGCGGGGGCAGTAAGGAACGATTCGGTAGCCCTTATACAGAAGCCCTCTGTCCCAGATTTTTTTCAGCGACCACCATTCGCTCTCGATGTAGTCGTTCTCATATGTGACATAGGGATGATCCATATCCGCCCAGAAACCGACCGTGGAGGAGAAATCCTCCCACATCCCCTTGTATTTCCAGACGCTCTCCTTGCACTTGTCGATAAAGGGCGCGATACCGTATCTCTCGATGTTCTCCTTGCCTTCAAAACCAAGAAGTTTCTCCACTTCCAGCTCCACCGGCAGGCCGTGGGTATCCCAACCCGCTTTGCGGGGGACTCTTTCGCCCTTCATGGTGTGGTAGCGGGGGATCATATCCTTGATGACCCTGGTGAGAACATGCCCGATATGCGGCTTGCCGTTGGCCGTGGGAGGGCCGTCATAGAACATGTAGACCGGGCTGTCCTTGCGATCCTCGATACTCTTTTCGAAGATCCGGTTGTCTTTCCAGAACTGCTCGATCTTCTTTTCCTGCTGGACGAAATTCCGGTTTGCGTTTACCTTTTCGTACATATATTCCTCCTGTAAAAAAAACCTCCGCCCCTAAGGACGAAGGTCTTAGCTTCGTTGTACCACCGCAGGCATACAGTCATATGCTGCCTCTGTAACGGGAGACTCCCGCTGATATCTACTTGCTTTCGCTTTGGTATCAGGGCTCGGAAGGGATCTTCACGCGCGTCCTACTCACTGCGGGCTCACACCCTCCCCGCATCGCTGTGCCTTTCATACGCGGCTAATGTCTTCATCATCGCCTTTAGCACATCTATTCTACTTAAATATACACCAAAAGGCAAGAGAAAGCTTCTGGTCTATTGCGGGCTTATTCTTTGTCTGGTGAAGCCTCACACGACTGAAGTCGCGTGCTTCCTATTGCCGGTACAGTTTCTCACTGTACCGGTTTCCCTTTAGGGGAATCGGACTGCCTTTCCACCATACTGCCTGAACTCAGATCTCCGTCAGCTTACGCTGCCGGATCCGCATTCAGGCGAATCAACGTGGATAAGGTGCAGGTGCTTCTCCTGGCCAGCTGAGGATCTTTTGCCTCCGCCGCCAACCTCTCCTTTTCAGGCAAGGATTTTGTGATCTCTCTGATAAAATACCGTGCCCCGATGTTGTAACTTGCATTCAGGTCACAGTTATATATTTTTCCACTCTCAAACTCGCACAGACTGTAGTTGCTATTACACTTTTCGGATTCTTCGCCTCTTTTGACTTTTCCGCTTCCGTCATATGCGAGCCGGCTCGTTCCCCAGGCGCATACTCTGCTGATCCGTATGCCTATCCTGTGCGCCTTGCTCTCGG
>CAMKDB010000030.1 GCA_946411155.1 uncultured Faecalibacterium sp. | reverse complement strand
TTACCTGGACAGTGGAAGCCGGCGGCGAGAAGATCCTCAGCGTGGATGAAAACGGATTAGTGACTGCAAAGTATCCCGGAACCGCTAAAGTGACCGCCAGTATTCTGGACGGCTCGATCAGCGCGAGCTGCGACTTTAAAGTCGAGTTCATCGACGTTACGAAAGAAACGGATTATTTCTACACCCCGGTTTATTGGGCAGTGGAAAACGGCATCACGACAGGCTTCACGGACAGCAACGGAGACCTGACCGGCTATTTCAAGCCCGGTGATACCTGCACACGCGGTCAGATTGTGACGTTCCTCTGGCGTTCGAAAGGATCGCCGAAGGTGACAGCAACGGCATCGACGACGTTCAAGGACGTGAAAAAGAACACGTATTACTATGACGCAGTGGTATGGGCGGCATCCGAAGGAATCACGACGGGCTACATGAACAGCAAGGGCAAACCGAGCGGGAACTTCGGTCCGGAAGATCCCTGCACGAGGGCTCAGATTGTGACGTTCCTGTGGAGAGCGAACGGAAAACCTGTAGTTGCAGCAACCGAATCCAGCACATTCAAGGATGTTAAGAAGGGTGCGTACTACTATGACGCTGTCGTCTGGGCAGCCGAAAACGGAATTACGACAGGATACACGAACAGCAGTGGTCAGCCGACCGGAAAGTTCGGGAGCGATGATCCCTGCACAAGGGGCCAGGTCGTAACATTCCTGTACAGGGCAGAGCAATAACCGCTCTGGCAATCGAGCAAAAACAAGAAAAAGAGTGCCTGATCCATATGGATCAGGCACTCCACAATCTGAAATCGGAGGAGAAGATGAGACTGATGGCGATCCTGCTGATCTCTGCGGTCTGCCTGTGCGGATGCGGCGCACAGGCTCCGCAGTCATACTGCCCGAATGATCCTGTCAATCCGCAGCCGGATGAGATCCTTCAGATGACAGAAGACCTTCCTTTGGAACCGGAAAGCAATTACTATCTGGGTACTGGGATCCGGATTAATGAGATGGATGAGAGGGGCGGCATGTTTCCTTCTGAAAATGACAAATTGTATCCCGTCTACCGGGAGGAAGAACTCGTTGGGCTTCTGCTCTGTGAAGAGAATACCGAGTTTCTGAAGGATGAAAAGATGCTGGTGCGGTTTGCGGAACGAGCAGATAAAAAGTATTGCGTTTTCCGGATCGGAGATGAGATCTGTCTCGCTGATGAATCTGGCTTTACAATTGTGTCCGGCTGCGATACCATTTCTTTCTCTAAAGAACAGGAAAAAGCGTTGGAGGTTCTTCGAAAAACAGTTATGGAGGACAATCCTATGGGATCGGAACGGATCTTGATTCAGCCGGCTGCTCCAGCCAGCACAACATTGTATGATCCGTCCACAGGACGGAATTACAGCAGTTCCAGGATTGCAGTCCGCTTTACGGAAGGCGATGAGGAGAATAAGATCCTGCAGTACGAGGAATTCTGCGGTGGAAAACTACACGGTAAAGTCCGATCTGCGGGTGTTTATACCTTTTCTTTTGCACCGAAGAGCAACATCAAACAGCTCAACGCTCTGCTCCGAAAGACACTGGAACTGGACTATATCGAAGATGCCTGGCTGGAAGAGGCAAAAGGCATGCACTGATGAGCACGGAAGGGAAGCATTTCATTGGAATGAGGCTTCCTTTTCTTTTTCCAAATAGTTTATCTTTAACCGGAACAGTTTCAATATCGGACGGAGTTGATGTATAGTTATTTCAGGAGGTATTTTAATTATGAGTGATTTTTTCAAAGTGTTGGAGAACAGAAATTCGGTAAGGAAATATAGTGATAGGCCTTTGCCCGAGGACTTGTGCAGGAAACTGGTTGAGGCTGGATTAAGGGCGCCTACGGCCGTAAACAAGCAGGAACTTCATTTCACGGTTGTGAAGAATGATGATCCCGTTCAGGCTGAGATTCAGAATGATCTGAACCCTGATGCGCAGACCTCTTTTTTCTACAATGCGCCGGTGACAATCTATATTTCCGGTAACGAGAGTTTCAAATGGACGGCAGTCGATGCGGGCATTGCTGTAGAAAACATTCATCTTGCCGCAGAAGCACTTGGCCTGGGAAGCGTGATCCTCGGCTGTATGAAGGATGTGCTCAATGGAGAGAAGAAGGAAGAATATGCCAGAAAACTGGATTTCCCAGAAGGATATGGATACCAGATCGCCATCGCGGCAGGGTATGCTGAAGCAACGAAGGAGCAGCATTCTTTCGACTTTGAAAAAAATGTAACCATGTTTTGATATTGGAGAATCCGAAGCCCCGGCAGAATGAGCCGGGGTTTTTTGTACGCAAAAAGACCTGTATGACTGGGCAGCCACACAGGTCTGATTGATTTTTCTTTTCGGATTATACCCTCTGTCAGGCAGGGAATACAACGGACGTTTGAATTCTTTCGTATGGGTTATCGGATCAGAAGGTGACTTTCTGCGTGCCAAAGATTTCCATGTGCATTTTGACGTAGTCTCTGGCGGCGTTGAGTCCCGCGGTATTGATCGCCATCATCATCGCGCGCTTGTCATCTGCAATCAGTTGTTTTGCCAGTTCCATCTGCGCTTTTCCGCCAGCGATCTGAATATATGTCGCAAAGTTGACCTTGGAGATACCGGCCTTGATGGCATCTCTGAACTGGTCTTCTCTCAGTCCGGAAGAACCGTGCATAACGAGAGGGTTCTTGGTAACTTCACGGATCTCTGCGATACGGTCGTAGTTGAGAACAGGCTCTGTTGCGTAATATCCGTGAACGGTGCCAATGGAGATTGCAGTCAGGTCGCAGCCTGTGGCTTCTTCATAGCGTACAGCATCTGCCACTTCAGTATAGATAGCTCCATGGCTGTTCGGATGTCCGCCGACATGGCCGATCTCGCCTTCGACGATAACACCGCAGGGATGTGCCGCTTCGACTACTTTTTTCACCATTGCGGCGTTTTCGTCGAATGGAAGTTGGGAAGCGTCAAGCATGAGGGAGGCAAGGCCGCGTTTCAGCCCGCGCATACAGCCTTCATATGTCGGACAGTGGTCCAGATGAAGGATTACAGGTACAGTCGCGTCTTTGGAGCGGTTGATGACAAAGGTGTCGAAATGATGCTGCTGGGATTCAGTCATCCCGAACCTGTTTCCTTCTGGTGCCTCGGGATTATAGCCGTCCATCAGCTGAAGGCATACAGGAACATCCAGCTGTTCAGCTGCGCTGATTACAGCTTCAGCCGTGTTATAGTCCATGATATTGAATGCGCCGATCGCCCAGTGACCTTCACGGGCTGCGTTGAAGATAATCTTTGCCTGAGAACCGTTTGCGAGCATTGGATCAAGACCTCCTTATGGAAAACATATATTCATCCAGTGAAACAACAAAAAAACGCACAACTTTTCAACTCAATTTTAATGCGATACTTCCTGAAGGTCAACAGAAATCAAATTTGTATAGTTGTACGAATGAGAATAAATCCGTGCTGCTCAAGGGGGGAAAATACGGGAAAACTGCAATCTCAGCATAGAAATAGACGAATCCGGGAATAGAGAATGGGATTCAGATACAGAGAATCCGATCGGTGAACAGTTTTTCGGTCATTTTTTGCATGAACTGCGGCACAATCGAATTGCCAAACAGTAGCAAACAAGAGTAAAATGTTGTATAAAGAAAGTAAAGATATAAAGTCAGCCAATTGACAAATTTGTCTGAAGTTGTTCTGTATTCGGGGAGCTGTCCGTTTTTTGGGGGATGCTTTGAAGACTCTGGGATGCAGTATGCAACATTCGGGAACAATGGGAGAGGAGAGTACGAGATGGTTAGTTACAAGGTGAAGATCGGAATCGCTCCATGCAGGAGGAATCTGCCGGGTTTTGGTGGAGCCAAGAGAAAAGGGCTCTGGAGTGCAGGCTCTGCATACGATGTGATGAACATATGCCTTCCCTATATCAAAGAGCATTTCGGTAATGAACATGTGGAATTCGTGGATCTTCAGGGTGTCACTGACGATGCGATGATGTATGATTACGCTCAGGCGGAAGGCATTGCCGAGTATTTCCGTTCCCAGAAGATCGATGCTTTGTTCATTGCGAACATTAATTTCGGCTGCGAAGAGGTCGGAGGAAAACTCGGGCAGCTTATGGGGCTTCCGACACTGATCTGGTCTCCTCAGGAAGAAGAATTCGGAATCACTGAGACAAAAGATGTCAGGGATCCGAAGTACGGTGAGCGTGTTCTTGACGGGCAGTGCGGTCTGTTTGCGCTGTCCAAGCTTCTTCAGCGCTATCATGTGAAGTTCACCGAGATTCCAACCTGTAAGGTCGATTCGGAAGTTTTTGCCCGGTATTTCACGGATTTCGCAGCCGTTACCTGTATGCTGAAAAACTGGAAGCATATGCGTATCCTGCAGTTGGGAAACAGACCGTTGGCATTCACAAGTATGATGGTCAATGAAGACGAACTGATGGAAAAATTCGGAATCGAGATTTTCCCGATGTCGGTAGCAGAGGCAGGGGAAGCTGTAAAGAAGATCCGTGAGGAGCGTGCAGATGAACTTCAGCCTCTGGTTGATGAATTTCTGTCTTATTTCCCTATTCATGATGAAGATCTTCGCGAATCGGATGCGCTGAAAAACGGCGCTGCAGTCCTTCTGTTTTACAGAGACCTTTTCAATACGACCGGATGTTCGGCGATAGCTGTAGACAACAGTTTCACCAGAGGACTGGGAAATACCGGTATGATGGATATGCAGATGGCCGCGAACGAGAACCGTTTCGTCATGTTTGAGGGAGACATTCTGGGCGGAATCACGGAGGTCCTGATGTCATCCGCCGTTTTCGGGGAAAAACTACCCTTCTTCGGTGAGTTTACTGCCAACCATCCAACAAATCCCAATGCGGAACTGATCTGGCATACGGCAGTTTTCCCGCCGTCAATTGCCGGACATCAGAATTTTGAGCCGTATCTCGTTAAGGGTTATTTCGGCGCTCAAAGCGGTTTCGAGGTTAAACCTGGAACGTATACCATCGGGCGACTGGATTGCATGGATGGAAAATATGCTATGATCATGGGAAACTTTAAGGGAGTGGATGGTCCTTTCACGAAGCAGCACTACATCTGGGGCGAGTTCAAAGACTGGCAGAAGTTTGAGCAGGCTGTTATGTACGGACCATACGTCCATCATATGATTGAGATCGAGGGTGGGGAGGAAGTCGTCCGAAGGATGAAAGAATTCTGCCGCTATGCCGGCATTTATGCAGATGTGCCGGATGAACGCGATACACCTTTTGCTCCGTATTATTATTGATTTGTTGATGATTTGTTCCTAACAGAAAGAGAACACACGAATCATTTTCTTATTGCAACTGAATGGCCCTTGCAGAATTGGTTTTTTGCAAGGGCCTTTTTTGAAGAAACGGCAGAAGTTTGGAATTCGTTTTTGTTTGGCTATAATACTTTTATAATTGTGTTGTTCCGGGTTTTATCAGCGGAAAGGATCCATGTGCAGACGGCGCAGAAAAAACTTCTGATTACTCAGGGAAATAGTGTCTGGACGCCGTATGACACGGAATAATCTTACAGAACGAGATGATTGACCTATGAAGAGATACATCCATACAAATCGGAAAGGCTACTGGATCGGATTTGTCGACTTCTTTACGGCAGGAATCTTTCTGCTTTTCTATATGCCTCTCAGCGGTCTCCAGGACGAGATCGACGAGATACTTGGAAGAAGAACGCAGAGATACTGGAAAGCATATCTTCTTGGCATTCCGACGTTTTTCATCTATCCGCTCATCTGGATGGCACGCATATGCGAGGAGATGAAAGCAAAAGCGATCGAACTTGGTGTCGATGGCCCGTATACGTCATGGTGGCACATGTTCGGATGGAACATTTTCGGATTGCCGCTGATGGGCCCGGCAATTGCCACGCAGCGTTTTTTTGACAATCTGAACAAAATCGAAAAGGAACTGAACCGCCGTAACTCCTGAGTTTGACGCTGCCCTTGGTGTGGCTTCCAACAGAACTGTAAACAGCCCGCAGGCATTGGTGCGCCTGCGGGCTGTGATCAATAGAAAGGCTAATTGTTCCAGACACCGCTTGCCTGAAGAAGAGTAGCGGCAGAGTCCACAAAGGCGTCTATCGGTGGTATCGTACCATGGATGTTTTCATTGAGCCACTGCATATCGATGATCTCATTCGTAGTCAGGGAAACATCATGAACCGGAATCACGGAACCTGTCTGGTCGTGCAATTCGCCTGAAAAAGGCATCAGTCTGCCATCTATAATAGATTCTTTCAGCACCCGGATCAGTTCTTTTGTGGGAGCTGGTACCAGATCGGAGAGTTCAACATCCACGATTCCGGAAGAAAGCCCGAACCAGTAGTTCACCGGTACGGTATTTTTCTTCTGCCGGTTATCTTTACCATCGAGGATATCCTGAAGGATCAACCGGTAATACTCGCTCCAGTTGATCTGAAGAGTCGCCAATTTAAGATTGCCCTCCTCACGGCGGAGAAACAATCCCTGTTCCTCCAGAGTCCAGTAAGGCTTTGTCTGCGAGTGCCCGGAAATCACGTTAAGACCGTCTTTATACATTTCCGTCCGCCAATCCGAATCCTTCAGGGTAGCCCATTTCAGGAAGACCTGAGAATTCGGATCGATGAACGAAGCACCTAAGGCAAACGCATTGATGTCGGAAATGATGCCGTACAGGGGATAGTCTGCCAGCAGTCCGATCTTATGGTCTTCGCTGAATACTGCGGCAAGGGCACCCATCAGGAACTTGGCTTCATACGTTTTGGGATAGAAACAGAGAACGCTTCGCTGCAACTGCCTTAACGAGCAGTTGCAGAAATGAATCTCAGGATGGTCTGCGGCATGTGCGAGCGTTACAAGAAAATCTTCTGCAGACACAGTGATGATAACATGCGCCCCGGCAGAGATTGCTTCCTCGATGGCATGTCCCGTCTCGGTATCATTCTGGGTGTTCTCAAGTGCGAAGGTCCGGACACGCCCGTCGAAACTCTTCTCAGCTTCCAGTCTTGCCTTCTCATGAGCGGCAGCCCACGCAGATTCTCCACTGTCCTTCCTGTAAACAAACGCGACCTTCAGCGGTGTATTCTCTGTATAAGACGGTGAGGTAATCTTCGTGACGATATTCTGGATCAGAGAAGTCTCTTTTTCTACCGGATGATCCGTAACCTCGATGGATTCATCCTTCGCCAGTTCCGGAAGATCTTCACCAAGAGCAAGAATCCGCTTTTTCAGCACGGACTTGGAAAGATCAAGCAGACTGTCCATGGGATACAGACTAAGATAACCAAGAAATGCGTCAAGAGACTCCTGCTCACGTCCGGGCAGCCCTTCTTTGAAAAGACCACGGAATCGGTAATAGGCTGCAATCAGGCGGTTGGTGACAGAAGACGGCCATCTGCTGTCCAGATCCATGCCCAGGCGTGAAGCCAGTTCCTCATAGGAAGCTGCCTTTTCAAAACGGAACAGATAGGTCCTGGTGCAGCGGAAGAAACGGCGGAACATGTCATACGCCGGGTCCGGCTCTTCGGGTAGTACACGGATGATATCGCAGTCAATGGTGGGGACGTCCAGATACTTAAGGACGGAAACCCGTTTATTGCCTTCCTCCACATAGAACTTCCAGCGATATTCGTATGCTTTGACCGGATCCCTGATACCTTCTTCCAGTTGAATATCGTAAAGTCTGGACCATTTCGCTGCAAGTTCGGATGATGTGTCCAAGATGGGCATAAAATTCGGCGCGAAGTCTGCTGCTCTGCGTTCGTGACGAGAACCGACGATCAGGTCGGTGGATACATCGCAGACACCGACCCGTTCACAGTTGAATGCATCTCGCCCCAGAAAAGGCAGATGTGGGGATTCGCCGTTCTGCAGGGCAGCTGCAACTGCTTTCTCCCCGAGTTTTTTCGCTTTTAGATAAGCGTCAGTCATAAATGCGTCTCTCCCGATCCGTAAAGGATTACTTCTGCTTGAACATACCACAAAAGCGGGCTTCCACTCAAGTCGAAGACAAAAATGTAAATCATAGTGTTACATTTTGTACATGAGAATTTCTTGAATAGACGGCATTGCTCTCTGTAAAATGAAGGCGAAAAAGGAAAGGAGAGCCCAGAAAATGAACGGATTGGGGAATAAGATTGCAACAAAAAGAAAAGATCTGGGAATGACACAGATTGATTTCGCGGAGAAACTGAACGTCACCAGACAGACGGTCAGCCGCTGGGAGGCAGGAACGGTAATGCCTGATATCGAGAAGATCCCGGACATTGCTGCGGTACTGGATGTGAGCTGCGATTATCTGCTGAAAGATGATGTCGCTGAGGAAACGCCTGTCATCTCGAAAGGGGTCAGCAGATTGATGCTGGATGCAAAAGGAAAGACGGTACGCCTCAGTTTTTTTGAGGACGAAGCGGATCTGGACCTGTTCAATACCGATTGCAGAATCCTTGATTTCGAAGGAAACTGGATAAAAGTCGAAGCAAGAACGAAAAAAGGAACGATCGAGAAGCTGATTCCTGTTTCTTCCATTCTATCTGTTGAGATCATCGGGGAGGAAGAATAATGGAATATATTGGTTTTATATTTGGTATCTTTGGTTTGATGGCTTATCTGGAGGTTTCTTCTCTGAAGGGAAAGATATCCGAGTTGGAAAGAGAACTCACGAAGATGAAAGGAACATCTTTCCATGAGAATCGGACCGCGCTTGTTCAGGCTGCAAGAACGTATATCGGTCAAGAAGTAAACATTGAACTGAAGGAAGACCACGAGGACTTCGACATCATCAACTATGGAAATACCAAGCACGGGACCATTACGGTTCTGGATGCAGACGAGGAATGGCTCCTGGTGGAGATCGGTACTCCAAAAGGAAACAAGAGAAAACTGATTCGTACGGAGTCGGTGGAACGTATAAGCGTAATCAAAGAATAGTGAAAACAAGAAAGAGGCAGAGACAGTTGAGCTGTCTCTGCCTCTTTCTGTCAAACTTATCAGTATCCGAGCATCCGGTTCACGACGTTTATCAACGGCCTGCCACTGACATAGTTGTCAAAATTCTCAGTCAGGATGCCGACGACTCTGTCCAGAGTTCCCATTAGAAGATAATTACCTGAAGCGTGCGGGGTAATGATTACATTGTCCATGTCCCACAGCGGATGATCAGCAGGCAGTGGTTCCGGATCCGTGACGTCCAATGCGGCGCCAGCCAATTTGCCGGATCGCAAAGCCTCGGTCAGTGCCTCAGTGTTCACGGCGGTTCCTCTTCCAACATTGATGAGATAAGCTCCGTCTTTCATCAGGGAGAGCCGCCTCGCGTCTATCAGATGACGTGTGGCGTCGCCGCCAGGAATGACCATTGCGACGACATCCGCTCTGGGCAGAGCCTCGTCCAACTTGTCCACCGTATACTGTTCGTCAACCCATGCAGGCTTTTCTTTATTTGTCCGCCGCACACCGATAACCGTGGCACCGAGGGCTTTCATCTGACGGGCATACATCCCCCCGATGTCACCCATACCCAGTACCAGAATAACAGATTCCGAGACTGCCTTGATGCTGCCCATGATCTTCCAGACATGGGCGTGCTGATTCCTTGCATATTGGGGGAATCGTCGAAGCAGACTGAAGGTAAAAGCAGTCATGTGTTCTGAAACGGCAACTCCGTATGCGCCTACTGCGTTGGTGAGCAATACATGCTCCGGAAGAACGTCCGATGAAAAATATCGATCCGCACCTGCGGAAGAAAGCTGAAGCCACTCGAGTGCCTGTGCGTTTGGAATAAGACGGGGAGGGATATGACCGAGGATCACATGCTTGTCTGCAACATCATCCGGTGTCAGGGAGGAGACTTCCTTTACTGTCAGGCTGTAACCACCGCGCCTGGCGATCTCTTCCAGATTGTTTTTTTGGAATTCGGTCAGCGGGACCGTGACCAGTACATTTTTCTGTTCCATGTTGTTTAACCGTGGTTTTCTCAGGATTGCTTAAACGATTGCTTCGTTGACGGCGGAGTTCTGGATTTCATTCATCCGGGCATAACTTCCGCCAAGGGCAACGAGTTCATTATGGGTGCCGCGCTCTGTGACTTTTCCATGCTCGATGACAAGAATCTGATCTGCACCGCGGATCGTGGAGAGGCGGTGGGCGATTGCAATGATGGTGCGCTTTCCGGAAATGGAGGATACAGCTTTCTGAATCTGCCGTTCGGTCTCAACATCGACGGATGCGGTAGCTTCATCCAGAATGATGATCGGAGATTGGCGCAGGATCGCTCTTGCAATGGCGACACGCTGTTTCTGTCCGCCGGAAAGACGCAGTCCCCGTTCCCCAACAGCTGTGTCATAGCCGTCCGGCATCTGCATGATATCGTCATGGATGTTGGCGGCTCTCGCTGCATCCATGATTTCCTCCGGAGTGGCATCCGGACGCGCATAACCGATATTCTCCGCAATCGTGCCGTTGAAGAGGAAAGTATCCTGCAGCACCGGAGCAATACATGAACGCAGACTGTCCAGTGTGACTCCGGCAATGTCCTGCCCATCGATCAGAATTCGGCCGCTGTCCGGTTCGTAAAACCGGGATATGAGCTGAGTTAGAGTGGTTTTGCCCACGCCTGTGGGACCTACCAGAGCAAGCATTTTGCCCGGTTCACAGTGGAAGGAAACGTCCTCCAACACCGGAATCCCTTCCTCGTAAGCGAAACTCACATGATCAAAAGCGATTTCACCCCGGACGTTTTCCAATGGCTTTGCATCCGGCGCATCGCGGATTTCCTGCGGCGCATCCAGAATATCCATGACCCGCTCGGCGCCGGCAAGGGATTGCTGCATATTCTCCAGCAGTGTAGCAAGCCCTGTGACTGGTGCGTAGAAAAGACTGAGATATAGGAGAAAAGAAACGATATCTTCCACGCTCAGACCATCTCGGTAAGCAAGCATACCGCCTGCGCCTACAACCAGAATCGTGCCCAGAGAGGAGATGAATTCGACACCGGGATGGAACACGGCGCTGATTTTCAGCGCATGAAGCATGGCGTGGACATGGTCGAAATTCTTTTCGTTCACCCGTCCGGTCTCGTATTCCTCCCGTCCAAAGGATTGGATCTCATGAACACCGGAGAGGTTGTCCTGGAGTTTTCCGTTGAGTTCACCCATTTTGGACTGAGAAACGCGGAAGAAAGGACGGACTTTCTTAGCGAAAATCACACCCGAAATAAGGATCAGCGGAATCGGTGCACAGGTGATGATGGCCAGTTTCCAGTTGATGGTTAAAAGCACGGCAAGAACCCCTGCGAAGGTCACCAGGTTGGTAATGGTCTCGGGGATCATATGCGCATAGAGCAACTCAAAGTCCCGGGTATCGTTCACGACGCGGCTCATCAGGTCGCCTGTCTGTTTATCATGAAAATATCCAAGATGCATCCGTTCAAGTTTGTCATAAGTACGTGTGCGCAAATCGCCTACCAGATACCAAGCAGCTTTATGGGCCAGGTAATTGCTGAGGAAGCGGAACAGGATCCGAAGCGCATATAAAGCGCACAGAAGGACTGTAAGATGGCGGATCTCCTCAAGACCCGCCACTGTGACTCCGCGGCTTACAATACCGGTCATGGAAGACAGGACCCGTGGAGCGGCCAGATTCACAAGTGTTAGGCACAGCGTTGAAAGAATGGCCAGGACATAAAGTCCACGATAACGGATCGCCTCACGGCTGAGTTTAAGAAGCAGTTTCATGTCAATTACCGTTCGATGCTCCCGGCAGTAACGCCGGTGTTTGGTGTCTATTATTTTCTACAATATATTTAGCATACCATGAGATCGCGGACTGGTCACGTATATCTGCGCAGGAGACCGTCGCCTTGCGCAGGAAAGGCAGGAAGGAAAAGACCCTTCTCTGACAGCTGTTCAGCATGTCAGGAAGGGCATATTTTGAATTAAAAACTAAAATACTTCAGCCGCATTGAAAGCGGATAGTGCGAACAGTTTTGCTCCGATTACAACAGCAGCGGGATCCGCCTGATAATGCGGACTGTGCCAAGAATAAACGCAGTCCTTTTCGTCGTTTCGGACTCCTAACCAGTAGAAAAAGGACGGAACACCGGGTTTATTATCCGTGCCAAGGGCATAGTGGGAAAAGTCGTCGCCGCCACCAGACGGATCGGGACATACAGCTCTTGCGCCAATCCCTTCCACGGTCTTCAGAGCAACGTCATAGAGACTTCTCTGGCCGGGAAGCGGTTCATTGGATGTAATCGGCAGATCAGCAAAAGTGGAATATTCGATCTTGCATCCGTAAGCGTCGCCGATTCCCTGTGAGATCTCTCGGATACGGCGGTTAATGAGATCCTTGTCCTCATAGGAATAATAGCGGACAGTGCCGCGCATGGAGACTTTCTCAGGGATGACGTTACATACCATTCCGTTATCAGTCTGTATGCTGCAGATCGAAACGACGGCGGCACGGGTAGGAGAAACATTTCTGCTGACAACAGTCTGCAGAGACTGGATGAGTGCAGCGGCTGCGACGACCGGATCGGTGTTGCGGTGCGGGATACCTCCGTGACCGCCTTGTCCCGTTATTTCAATGCCAATGTTATGGAGACCTGCCATGATCGGACCGGGCAATACAGCCACGCTGCCTACCGGAACCTCGGGCGAGTTGTGGAAACTGAAGCATGCGGAAACTTGGGGATTTTCCAGAACGCCTGCGCTGATATAGGAAATGGCTCCGGTATTGATCTCCTCTGCGGGCTGAAAGATGAACTTTACGCTGCCGCAGATTTCTTCCCGGAGTTCGGACAGGATCTCGGCGGAGCAGAGAAGAGAAGCGACATGGGTATCATGGCCGCACGCATGCATGAATCCCTCGTGTTCGGACGGAAAAGGACATGTGGATTGTTCCGTTACGGGAAGCGCGTCGATGTCACAGCGCAGAGCAATGCAAGGTCCCTCTTTCCCGCCCTTCAGGAGCCCGACTGCACCGGTTTCCAGAAAGGGGGGAATCAGTTCAATACCGAGATCCGACAGCCGCTGACGGATGAAAGCAGTGGTTTCTTTTTCTTCCAGACTTTTCTCCGGATGGCGGTGCAGCCAGCGGAAAGTCTCCAGAAAAGATGATTCCTTTTCTTGCGCGATCTGTTCGACCCGTTTCTCGATGTCGTTCATAACTCCTCCGATAATGGTTTGTTATTGGATTCCAGCCACGTAATAACGTCTGTCAGAGAGGGCAGAACCGCATCGCAGCATGCCTCCGCTTCAGGACTCGGGTGACGTAGATCCGGGATGCAGATGACATGCATGCCTGCACGGCTTCCTGCAAGGATGCCGCTGTTGGAATCCTCGAGTACCAGACACTCTTCCGGCAGGGCACCGAATAGTTCCATGGACCGCAGAAACGGTTCTGGGTCAGGTTTTCCTCTTGTGACCATGCCGCCATGAACAATATGGTCGAAGCGGTCCAGAACACCGTCTGCTCTGAGAATCGTTTCGATCCAGTACTGGAGATTGGAGGATACGACGGAACGCCGCAGTCCTTTCCGGTCACAGTAATCCAGAATTTCCTTTACGCCGGTCTTCAGAGGAACACCACCTGAAGGAGCAAGAGTTTCATACTCGGCATCCCAGATGGGATAGATCATCGTCTCTGATTCGATTCCGGGGAAATTGGAATCAATGAACTCATGAATCTCGGAATCCACCATTCCGATCACCTTAATATAAAAGTCCAGAGTCAGTTCATGACCGTGAGAACGGAAGATTTTTTTCCATATTTCAAAGGTGACCCGCTCAGAGTCAGTGAGCAGGCCATCCATGTCAAATAATAAATACTTGATGTTGAGGGACATTATTTCTTTCTTTCGAGAGCGTTGACTGCCTTGCAGACCGCCAGGGTGAGAATCGCGGAAACGATGGCTTCAACCAGTCCGTTGGTAGACGCCACGGTAAGGACCATCTTTACAACCGCGCCAAGATCTATGGAATAGACGCGGGAAAGAACATCCTTAAAAAGAACATAGAGGAGTCCGAGATAACCGACGGTATTTGTCAGGGAACCAAGGACACCTGTGATCAGGTAAGCAACTGTTTTGTTTTTCTTCGTGAGTGCTCTTGCAAGCAGTCCGGCGACAACGCCTACGGCGAGGCGGGGCAGGAAAGACACGCAGAAATAACCAAAAGGATGTTCCGAGATCGCTGTGAGCGCAACGACGTCTGTGGTCTGACCGGTAATTGCCAGCCAAAAGTTCAGAAGCCCCCAGACACCGCCGAGGATAGCTCCGGCTTTTACGTCAAGCAGACAGGCACCGATGATGACAGGCACCTGATAGACGGTGGCAACGATGGGGCCGACTGGAATGTTGGCGATATTGAACACCGTGAAGATGATGACGATCGCCAGCAACATTGCGAGTCGTGCGATATACTGCACGCTCATTTTGTTTTTCTGATTCATTTTTTTCTCCTTCTGTCGCTCCCCATCAGGGGATGCGGCGAATGTCTTTTTCAGACGTTTTTATTGTATATGATGCGAAGGCCTTCGGTTACGAGGTCCTCGCGATATACCATTTTCGTGCGGCAGTCATCCATAACATAATGGACGAGACCACCTGTGGCGATGACGGTGGCATCGCTTCCGAGTTCTTCCTTGAAACGGTCCAGCATGCCGTCGATCATGGATACAAAGCCAAGTACGAAACCGCTGCGGAGGCAATCGATGGTGTTGCGGCCGATGGCGCTCCTCGGTACTCCGAGTTCAAAATCGGTGAGCAGAGCAGCATTGCCGATGAGCGCATTCATGGAAGTCTTCATGCCGGGCATGATCGAACCGCCGATGAAGTTTCCGTTCCGATCCACGGCAGTGATCTTGCTGGCTGTGCCGAGATCCACGATGATGGCAGGCAGGGGATAATGGTTCTTTGCACCAACGGCAGCTGCAACGAGATCTGCTCCGCATTCAGCCGGGTTGTCTATGGCGATATTCAGCCCGGTACGGACACCTGCGACCAGAGAGAGGCATCGGCATCCCAGCGCCATCTGAATGGCATGGCTCAGGGTCTGGTTCAGCTGAGGAACCACGGAACCGACGATGGCACCCTTGAATTTACCGGGCTCGATATCATAGAGTTCAAGCAGAGAGTGCAGATCCACAGCATACTGATCTCTTGTCAGAGTAGCGTCAGTTTTTAAGCGGGAAGTAAAGATGAGTTCTTCTCCGTCATAGACGGCAAGAACGATATTGGTATTGCCTACGTCAGCGCACAGCAGCATTACGTAAGATCCTCCATGGATTCGTCTTCATCCACCCACTCGGAGGCGACATCCACCACCTGATAATTGTCTTTGTCGATACGGGCGATAACAGTGGTGATACCTGCATTGATGACCATGCGTTTGCACATGGAACAGCACTCAGCATTGGGCGTATAACTTCCGTCACTGCATTCCTTACCTACCAGGAAAAGGGTAGCGCCAAGCATCTGATTGCGGGAAGCACTGATGATGGCATTGGCTTCAGCGTGAACGCTGCGGCAAAGTTCATACCTTTCACCTCTGGGGACGTTCAGTGCAGCTCGTCTGCAGTAACCGATGTCACAGCAGTTCTTTCTGCCTCTCGGGGCTCCGGCATAGCCAGTACTGATAATCTCATCATCTTTCACGATGATTGCGCCATAACGGCGGCGCAGGCAGGTGCCGCGTTCACTGACGGCCTCCGCAATATCCAGATAATAGTTGACCTTGTCTCTTCTCATCATGGGTCGGGTTCCTCCGATTCAAGATTAAAAACACTAAATAGTATCATAAGAAAATCACGGCCGGAAATCAACATCGATGTGTTTTTGGCTGCTGATTTTTTATTTTCCGACTTGGAAACTGTGCCAAATCTCATTTCCGGGATATAATAATACCGAAAAAAATAAGAATGTCGGCGTATAATGAAGAAAACATAATCAGACAGGTGGAGGAAGGCAATGATTAACAGAGAAGAACTGATTCTTGCTGCAAAAGAAGCGAGAGAAAAGGCATACTGTCCTTATTCCCAGTATATGGTGGGGGCTGCTGTGCTTGGATCGGATGGAAAAATCTATACAGGATGCAATATCGAAAACGCCAGTTACGGGATGACGGTCTGTGCTGAGCGCACAGCGATCTTCAAGATGGTGTCTGAAGGGTGCAGGACGTTCAAGGCATTGGCGGTCTACACAAACGGAGACGGTTCGGATGGTGGCCCATGTCTTGCGTGCCGTCAGGTGATGACTGAATTCTGCGCAGATTTTGATGTCCCGGTGATTGATGCCAGCCCGCAGGCCGTATGGGAGCATTCCATGAAGGAACTTTGCCCGCTTCCCTTTGTCGTATTTGAGAAGAATCCGGACTACCATGACTAAGTACGCACCGGACAGAGAAACGCACCGCGCAAAGAAAGAACTGGGACAGAACTTTCTTGTGGACAACACAGTGTGTCCCAGAATTGCTGAGCGTGCGAAAATTGAGGGAATAGGGGTACTGGAAGTCGGCCCTGGTTTTGGTGCGCTTACCGTTGAGCTGGCAAAACGCGCAGCCAAGGTTGTGGCGATTGAGATTGACCCTGACGTACTCCCTAAGCTCCGTGATAATCTGATTGATTATTCCAATACGGAGATCATACTGGGTGACGCTATGGAACTTGACCTCAGGACACTGATTCGGGAACGGTTCGGTGAGATGCCTGTTGCTTTGGTTGGAAATTTGCCCTATTACATCACGTCGCCCCTGATTACGAAATTCCTTCTGGATGAACTGCCGCTTCAATCTATCACGGTGATGGTGCAGAAAGAGGCGGGGCAGCGATTGTGTGCGAAACCCGGAACAAGGGAATGCGGCGCAGTATCCGCTGCGGTATGGTATTACAGCGAACCGAAGGTGCTGTTCGATGTAAAACCAGGAGCATTCCGTCCCCGTCCCAAAGTGATGTCTTCAGTGATTCAGCTTAGAATCAGAGATCATGCTCCGGTGGATGTTTCCTCGCCGGATGCGCTGTTTCGCGTTGTTCGGGCAGCATTCGGACAGCGTCGAAAGACTGCGGTAAACGCTGTTTCCTCCATGCTGGATATTCCGAAAAAGAAAGTGGAAACCGCGATCCGGAATGCCGGATTGCCCGCTGCGGTCCGGGCTGAACAGATCTCTCTGGAGGACTTCGCGCATCTGACGGAAACACTGGAGAACAGCCAGGAAGAGTGACGGC
>CAMKDB010000029.1 GCA_946411155.1 uncultured Faecalibacterium sp. | reverse complement strand
CTTGACCGTCTCCACAATCATGAACGCTATCAGCGAGACCTCCGGTCTGCCTTACGATAGGCAGAGTTCCATAACGAAGTGCCATCATCTGAGCAAGTCCACAAGGCTCTGTTTTGGAAGGCATGAGGAACAGATCCGCTCCTGCATACATACGTTTTGAAAGGGCAGGAAGGAAATCCAGTTTCACAGAACAACTCTCAGGATTCCGCCATGCGAACTCCCTGAATTTGTCCTCATACACTCTGTCTCCGGTTCCAAGAAGGATGAACTGAAGTCCATGCACAAGCATATAATCGAGGACGCGTTCAACAAGATCGACGCCTTTTTGCTGTGTAAGACGGCATATCATCGCTACCAGAGGACGGCCGTCGTCCGGGAGGCCAAATTCTTTAAGCAATTCCTTTTTGCAGATTTCTTTTCCCGAAAGGTCATTTTTGCTGAAATTGGCAGGAATGCCAGGATCGGTCTCAGGATTATAAACATGATAATCGATACCGTTAAGGATTCCGCACAACTTATATTGCTTCTGGACAAGAAGGGGATCAAGGCCGAATGAGTACCATGGGTCAAGGATCTCATTTGCGTAAGTCGGACTGACCGTGTTGATCTTATCAGCGAGTTCAATTGCCCCTTTCATCAGATTGATGCAGTCTCCCCATTTCATTAAAGGAAGATCACTTTCAGGAAGTCCAAACAAATCACCGAGAATATAACTGTCATACATTCCCTGGAACTGAATGTTGTGAATAGTAAAGAGCGTCTTGATCTTCCTGAATTTCTCGCGTCCACGGTAATCCCTTAGATAAACGGGGATAAGAGCCGTCTGCCAGTCATTGCAATGAATGATATCAGGATTAAAATCGATTCTGTCAAGCGTTTCAAGAACTGCTTTCGAGAAATAAGCGAATCTCTCTCCGTCATCATAATGGCCATATAAAGAACTGCGTTTAAAATAATACTCGTTATCCAGAAAATAATAGGTTACTCCTCGATCAACCAACTGGAAAACTCCGCAGTAAAGATTACGCCATCCAAGCGGCACGAAGAAATAGGTCAGGAACTGCATCTTTGCTCGCCATTCAGGGCTGACTTTCTCATACAATGGGAGGATAACTCTAACGTCACATCCTTTTTCATTGAGCGAGATAGGTAACGAACCTGCGACATCTGCCAGTCCGCCTGAAGCGGCAAACGGTGCCACTTCCGAAGCAGCAAACAGAACCCGAACCTTAGGCTCCACTTTCTCCGGCGGAGTTTTAGTTTTCCTGGTTGTCGTAGCTTTCTTCGCTTTTACTTCTTCCATCAAACAATCGTCCTTTTCTTTACATAAAGCGGGTAATTCTCAGTGCTCTTCATATACTGATTTGCAGTGAAAACTACGGATTTATCAGCTATCACGTTCTCAAGAACAACACCGGACATGACCTTTGTATCCTGCATAAGAATACAGTTCCGTACCACTGCACCTTCCTCAATCTCAACACCTCTGAACAGAACGCTGTTTTCAACAGTACCTTCCACAGTACAGCCATCAGCTACCACAGAATTCGAAACGGAACATGATAATCCGTAACGGGTAGGAGGGGAATCATGAACTTTCGTATAGATCGGGCGGGGTAGGAACAATGCATCAACTGTAGCGGGATCGATAAGATCCATATTGGCTTCAAAATATGTCTTCAGGCTGGTGATTCTCTTCACGTATCCTTTATGATGATAAGCTTGGATGCGAAGGGACTCGATATTGGCAAGAAGGATATCTCTTTCAAAAATGACATTCATATGAGCCATAGCATCAGCAATCAGAGATAGGAGTAATTTCCTTTCAATAACGAAAACGTTGATGCTCTGTGAATATCCTTCACTGCAGCGGTTGATCATTATGTCAATAACCCGACCAGTGTCATCCTCCTTGAGACTGACGCAGTTCTTTAAATTGTCAGGATCGTAGTCCGGATCCGTACAAGCGATTGATACATCGGCATTGTTATTATAATGCTTTTCGATCATGTCCTCGATATCGAGTGTGCAAACATGATCCGCGTCCATCATAACAACAGTTTCTGCAGTAGCATGTTCAAGGTAATCCATGATACCGAACAGAGCGGCAATTCTG
Source organism: uncultured Faecalibacterium sp. (assembly GCA_946411155.1). Taxonomy (GTDB): domain Bacteria; phylum Bacillota; class Clostridia; order Oscillospirales; family Ruminococcaceae; genus RUG11783. The sequence goes on along the minus strand of CAMKDB010000029.1, from coordinate 16,111 downwards.
CCATGATAAGCAGAATTGCTGTCAGCATTCGTATATGCATAAGGAGGTAAAATCGTAATTCCTTTCCTTCTGGCAAGGTCCCAGCTCCTGCCGGATTCGATATGATCCATAAGACTTTGGTAATTGCTTTTTGTTATAACTGCAATCTGGCTAATGCCGGCATCAGTTAGACCAGAAAGGTAAAAATCGATCATCCTGTATCGACCGCCAAAAGGAAGAGAAGCCATAGAGCGCTTCTGCGTCATCTCAGAAACAGCATTATCATGCATATTGGCAAAGATAATGCCCATCGCTTTTTTCTTCAGCATTTTACTTCACCCTCCTTCACATTATCGTAGAGCATAGCCTTTGCCTTAACAATTGCGCCTTTTCCGACGGTAAGATTCGGCCCGACAACCGTAACGCCCCATTGAGATCTGTCTTCAACTTCTTCAGGGAGCTGACCAAAGTGAACATTCTCTTCGATAACAGAATTCTGTGCAACAATAGAGAAAGAAACAACGGAACCTTTTTTCACAACAGCACCGGGCATTAGTATACTTGACTGTACGACCGCACCTTCTTCAACAACTGCACCAGAGAAGAGAACTGAAAAATCAACTTTTCCTGAGACTCGGCATCCTTCGCAGATAAGAGAGTTCTCAACGGAGGCTTTGTCGCTAATATAGTGGGGAGGATATGCATCGTTCCTGGAATAGATCTTGAAATTCTGATCCCAGATATCGAAAGGACGGTTGGGATCGATCAGATCCATATTTGCCTCCCAGAGAGAATCAATGGTACCGACATCTTTCCAATAGCCGTCAAAAGTGTAGCAGCAGAGCTTCTTTCCATCAGAAAGCATAGTCGGGATGATATTCTTTCCGAAGTCGTGCGAACTGTCTGGATTTGCATCATCAGCAAGCAAATACTTTCTCAGTTCCTTCCATGTAAAGATATAGATACCCATGGAAGCAAGATCGCTCTTGGGATGTTTCGGCTTTTCTTCGAACTCATAGATGACGCCATTCTCATCGGCATTCATAATACCGAATCTGGATGCTTCATCCATTGGAACCCGGAGAACAGCAATCGTACAATCTGCATTCGTTTCCTTATGCTGATTAAGCATTATGGAATAATCCATTTTATAAATATGGTCTCCGGATAGGATAAGAACATATTCAGGATCATATCGATCGATGAATGGAATATTCTGGGAGATTGCATTGGCAGTTCCCAGGTACCAGTCACTGCCGCTTGCTTTCTGATAAGGAGGAAGAACATGGACACCACCAACAAGTCTGTCCAGATCCCAGGGCTGTCCATTCCCAATGTAATCATTCAGTTCCAAAGGCTGATACTGAGTAAGAACACCGACCGTATCGATACCCGAATTCGTGCAGTTAGAGAGCGGGAAATCGATGATCCTGTACTTGCCTCCGAAAGGAACTGCAGGTTTAGCTACATTTTGCGTCAGGGCATACAGCCGGCTGCCCTGACCACCTGCAAGTAACATCGCGATGCATTCTTTCATTCTGATTTACCTCTTTTTTTTCTTTTTGGTATTGTTTTATAAAGCGCCGCCATCGGCGCAAGATGCACTTTGATCGAATAGGGGAATCCGTTACATTCAGTTCTCTCAGCTTTGAACGATTCCTCAAGCGCATGATTTGAACCGCCGTAATTCGAATCGCTCGTATCCATAATCAAGTGATAGACACCAGGATTCGGAACACCAATTCTGTATTCGGCTCTGTCAACCGGGGCAAAGTTGAATACACAGGCAATCCCATTACCAAGCCGATCCAAACGAAGGAATGACAGAACATTTTGAGCACTATCATCCGCATTGATCCATCTGAATCCGTCCCATGTATCATCCAAATCCCAGAAAGGGGATTCCATCTTATACAGCCAGTTCAGTTTTTTCATGAATTCATGGAACAGTTTATGTTTTTCGAAATCGAAAAGAAGCCAGTCAAGCTGTTCGTTGTAACGCCATTCGATAAACTGCGCCAACTCATTTCCCATGAAGATCAGTTTTTTGCCAGGATGAGCGAACATGTACGCATAGAATGTTCGCAGATTTGCAAACTGCATCTCGTAATCACCGGGCATTTTCCCAATCATGGAACGCTTACCATGAACAACCTCATCGTGAGAAATTGGAAGTATGTAGTTCTCAGAGTAAGCATACATCATAGAAAACGTAAGCTTATTGTGTATGCCCTTTCTGAAATATGGGTCTGTCTGATTGTAGGACAAAGTATCATTCATCCATCCCATATTCCATTTGAAATTAAAACCAAGGCCGCCCATCGATACAGGTTTTGTGACCATAGGCCATGCAGTTGACTCTTCAGCTGCCATAATCGCATGAGGTGAATGGGCATAAACCTGTTCATTCAATTTCTGAAGAAAAGCGATCGCTTCCAGATTCTCCCTTCCGCCGCGAGAGTTGGGCGACCATTCTCCGTCTTTACGGTCATAGTCCAAATAGAGCATAGAGGCGACAGCATCGACACGAAGACCATCAATGTGATAGTTTTCCAGCCAGTTGATCGCACTGCTGATCAGGAAACTCTGAATCTCAGGCTTACCGTAATCAAAAATTCTTGTTCCCCAGCTTTTATGCTCTCTGCGGTAAGGGTTGGCATCCTCATAACATATCGTGCCATCGAATTCATAAAGGCCATGGGCATCTTTCGGGAAGTGAGCAGGAACCCAGTCCAGAATGACCCCTATTCCGTGTTGATGAAGAACATCAACCAGATACATGAAATCTTTTGGCGTACCGAATCTGGACGTCGGAGCATAATATCCTGTTACCTGATATCCCCAGGAACCATCGAAAGGATATTCGCTTACAGGGAGAAACTCGACATGGGTATATCCCATTTCAGTAACATAATCGGAAAGATCCTTAGCAAGTTCAGCATAAGAATAAACATTCCCATCAGGATGTCTTTTCCACGAGCCAAGATGAACTTCATAGATGTTCATAGGGCTTTCAAAAAGATTCGTAACATAACGGTTTTGCCACTTTTGATCATGCCACTCATATCCGGAAATATCATAGACCTTGGAGGCGGTTCCGGGAGGTGTTTCACAATGTACCGCAAACGGATCCGTCTTCAACAAAGTTCTTCCGTCTTTAGTTTCAATGGAATATTTATATGCCTGGTATTCGTGAACATCGTAAACAAAACATTCCCATACACCGCCATCATTCAGACGGTGCATGGGATTAATAGTTTTATCCCAATTGTTAAAGTCGCCTACAACAGAAACACTGACTGCATGCGGAGCCCAAACTCGGAAAACTGCCTGACCTCCATCAAAATGCAAACCGAAATAACGGAAACTTTCATAGTTTGTTCCCTGATGAAAATAATAGAGGGCGGGGTTATTGTCGTTAGCCATTTTGCCTCCAAATAAATATAGGTATACTTATAAATCATATTTTATCAATATGATATTTTGAATGCAATGATTTGTATGATATAGAATATAAAAGTGGCACATCGACCAACCGCATTGTGCATAGTGCACAATGCGTAAATTGCATCAATAAAAATAAATCCATTAATCTACGTGCAACAAAAAACGGAAAGTAATACACTTACAGTATGAAAAGATCAGAACAGATTACAGAAGAACTGGTAGTAAGAGCAAGGCAAGGTGACCGTGACGCTTTTGCCGCTCTGTATTCTTTGTGTTCAAGAAAACTGTATTCCACTGCCATATACATGCTTGGCAGGAAAGAAGACGCCGAAGACATTGTTATGGATACAGTCACAGATGCTTACAGAGGAATCAATCGCTTGAGAGACCCTTCCTTATTCGAAGCATGGTTATTCCAGATTCTATTCAATAAGATCAAGCGGAAGAGAAAGTCATATCTCACTGAATCTGTAGAACTATCTGAAACAGATCTGCCAAGTCAGAGCGGCCCGGAAGAAACTTCTGTGTTAGTTCATCAGGCAATGAAAAAACTCAAACAGGAAGATCAGGACATTCTGATTTTAAGCATTGTCAATGGATATCAGTCTGATGAGATCGGAAGGATTCTTGGGATGAATCCGAATACTGTCAGATCCAGACAGAAACGTTCGCTCGCAAAATTGAAAGAAATATTGGGGGAGGTGATTGTATGACAGACATGGAATTGAACAATATACTATCAGACGCATTTCCGCTTACAGATACGCCGGACTCTCTCTCAGAAAATACTATCCGGGCGAAAATAGAAAAGATTACTCCAGTCAAAAGAATCGATTTTCCAATCAAAAAGGCCATTGCTGTCGCTGCCTTATTCCTGTTCGTTCTTGGAATCGGCTTTGTGGCCAGAAATACTTTTTTCAGTAATGACTTCTACAAAAATGGCTCTCCCGACTCGGTTTCATATGATGTCACTGAGGATGCTCCTGCTCCTGCTCCTGCTTCGGCTCCTGCTTCTGCTGAGCCAGTTGTGCCGGCAACAGGAACTGACAATTATGGTACTTCGGTCGAAAATGAAGTATTTCAGGAAGGAATGTCAGAGGGCAAGGCCTCAGACTCGTTTTCCAGCAATTCGGTTCAGGCATCAGAAGAAAAGTATCCTGCAATTTCAATAAAACTGAATGAAGAACACACTTGTACGATGCCTTACCTGTTTGGAAATACTGCTCAAATCTGCTATTATGATGAAAACCATGAACTGATTCAGCAGACTCCATGCGTAAATGCTGTTGTGAATGACGATCAAATGATTCTTTTGGGACAGCATGCCGGTGTGACTCTTGTCGAGGTCAGTGACGCTTCTCGGACATACATAATTAAAGTTACAGTCCTGGAGGGATAACTCTTGAGATTCCGAAAAATCATTCTGGCTGTACTGTGTTTTATTCTGGCGGGCTTTATATCATTTTGGATCAAGGAATTAATAGATGCCAGAAATCCTGCATACGCCGTTCCCGAAGTCCATGTGACCGCTGACGGGAAACAAATATCTGCAACAATGAGCGAGTGTTCCTGGTCTTTTCTGACCAAGGAGACTTATAATGTTGAATACTCTGGCAATCTGTTCGACATGGATATTCCCAGAAATGATCTGATGGGAGGGGAACAGCTTGAGATCAGCTTCTCCCAACCTGCAGAACTAATCCGGATTTATAGGACAAGACCATACACATACGACTTTAACGTTGAGGATGACGGCCTTATCGTCCCATACGAAGAGGGCGGATATATTTATCAGGCTTATGCCCAATTTGACAGAGGCTATGAAGTAATTTTGTTTTATATTGTTGTTGATAATTGACATGCTGCCGGGTTTAAAACCTGTGCAGCATGTTGAATTAACAGATAAAAATCCGTTAGAATAACATTGTATTATGGTAATAGAATTATTGCTTGGAGGAATCAACATGGACGCAAATCATGAATATCAGCGCTGGTTGTCTCTGGTCAAGGAACAGGATCTGATTGATGACCTTGAGAAGATTAAGGATGATGAACAGGAAATACTGGATCGTTTCCATCAGCCGCTTTCTTTCGGGACAGCTGGTATGAGGGGTGTACTGGCCATGGGAACGAACAGAATGAACCGTTATACTGTCGGAAGAGCTACTCAGGGTCTGTCTGATTATTTGAATGAGATCACTGATGAGGGCAGTGTTGCCATTGCTTATGACAGCCGTCATCAGAGCAAAGAGTTTGCTGAAGAAACTGCTGCGATCCTTGCCGCAAACGGCATTAAAGCCTATCTGTACGATCGGTTGATGCCTGTTCCTATGGGCTCCTTTGCAATCAGAGAACTCAAGTGCAGCGCTGGTGTTGTAATCACCGCCAGCCATAATCCTTCAGTATATAACGGATATAAGGTATATGGCCCGGATGGATGCCAGATGACTGACGATGCCGCAAATGCCGTTCTTGAAAAGATTGAAAGTCATGATTATTTCTCCGGAGTCAATTCAATCTCATTCGAAGAAGGACTGAATAACGGTTCTATTGAATATATCTCGGATGAGGTTATTAACAGATACTACGATAACGTACTTCAGCAAAGACAGAGCCCTGAAGCTCCTTCTGCTTCTCCGATACGGATTGTCTATACTCCGTTAAACGGTGCGGGTAACGAGCCTGTCAGAAAAGTACTTCAGATGGCCGGACACAACGATGTGATTGTTGTTCATGAACAGGAATTTCCTGACGGAGATTTCCCGACATGTCCGTATCCGAATCCTGAAATGGCTGAAGCCAAACAGCTTGGGCTGAAATTGTGTGCCGAAGTCCACCCTGATATCTTTATCGCAACTGACCCCGATTCAGACAGAGTTGGCGCTGCATTCCCTGAGGCTGATGGAACATATCGTGCTATAACCGGTAATGAGGCCGGCGTACTGATGCTCGACTATATCATCAGAAGCAGACTTGAGCATGGTACCATGCCGGATCGCCCTGTGGCAGTGCGAAGCATCGTTTCTTCAGCTCTGGCAGACGAGATAGCGAAAGCTGCCGGAGTCGAAATGCGTGTCGTATTGACCGGGTTCAAATATATCGGTGAACAGATCCTTCATCTGGAGCAGGCAGGGGAGGAGTCCAGGTTCCTCTTTGGATTTGAAGAGAGTTGCGGATATCTTTCAGGCACTTACGCCCGCGACAAAGACGGTGTGTTTGCCTCAATGCTGCTTGCAGAATTGACTAGTTATTATAAGTCCAAGGGACTCACTGTTGTAGAAGTTCTGGACGGCCTTTATGAGAAATACGGATATTATCGACATGCGGTAGCCAATATCGCATTCCCCGGGCCTGAAGGCGGAGATAAGATGCGTTCCGTTACCGCGAACCTGCGTCAGACACCGCCGGCAGAGATCGCTGGGTTGAAAGTACTGGAACGCGAAGACATCATGACTCATCAAAAGGTTGACGTAAACGGCGATGTTTCAGTCATCGATCTTCCCAAATCCGATGTCTTGATCTACAGTCTTGAGAAAGGTGCAAAAGTTATCGTAAGACCTTCTGGAACAGAGCCTAAGATGAAACTGTATATCACGGCAAAAGAAGGCACTGAGGCTGAATCCGATGCTCTCTGCAAAGAACTTGAGAAATCAACCAGGAGTATAGCCGGTCTGTAAAAAAATGCTTGCATTCTTTTTCAGGCTGTGGTAAAGTTTTATGGTTGATTACATTACAGAAAAGAGGTGACATTAGTTGAAGGAAGGCATTCATCCCGAGTACGTTGACACAACGATCACGTGCGCCTGCGGCGAGGTAATCCATACCCGTTCGACTCGCAAGAATATACGCGTGGAAATTTGTTCCAAATGCCACCCGTTCTATACCGGCAAGCAGAAACTTGTCGATACCGGTGGACGCGTTGACCGTTTTAACCGTCGTTATAACCTCAACAAACAGGGCTAATAATTCATTTGTCATAAAGCGGCTGCAGAAGAATGCAGCCGCTTTTTCTATACAAAAAAGGAGGAAGGGAACAGTCCCTTCCTCCAAATATCCAACTTTTGATTAAGCAGCGTTATCGGTGACAACATCAAGAACATCATCAACAGGAACATCATCAGTTCGCACACCCTCAATACTGTCGCGCTTCGCGCAGAAAGAGCAAAGGCGTGTACGGTTGGCTGCTATTGCCTGTTCAACGGTACCGTAAGTCAGCTCATCGGTACGATTAAGAGCCTGGCAATCATCATGCGTATGATAGACTTTACCAAACTGCGTCCAGAAAACATCTCCGCTGATAGTCTCAATAGCAGCATTCTGTTCTTCAGCAGAAACCGGATCAAAATCATAACTTCCCAGACCACCAAGGATCAGGGCAATCGCCGCAACAGCTGTTACGATTGTCTTCGTCTTCTTATCCATATCCTTATTGACCAAAACAAGGACGATCAAAGGCAGGAAAGCAAGAACAGCGACAAGGAAGCCCATATTGTTCCAAAGCCAGAAAAGGACTTTGTTCTTTTTGGACGCAGGCTTGATACGATTTGCTTTTTTCCAAAGCTGAGAACCGACGACGACAAGAACCAGGTCTAGAACGATAGCCAAAATAGCCTGATAAAGAGTCGGCATGAATTTTAGATTCACTTTGCCAATCAAAAGAAGATAGGCTAGTACTTCCAGACCGATAGCCGCGAGCCAACATACAGCAGCACCGATACGAAGTCCGGTCGCGTTTCCAACAGGTTTTGCCTGTGTATATTTGACCTCAGACGCGGACGATACTTCACCGGATGCAGCCGCTTTGTATGAATGTGTTTTCTTTTGCGCCATTATTATTTTCTCCTCATACTAAATTTTTCTAAATTATAACAATATTTATATATAACTTCCACTAGAATTCTCAAAATGTGATATTATGATACAAAAGTCGCAATAGCGATTTGATATATTTTTAACTATTACAGGAGTATTAGAATGGATCTTTCTCAACTATTAAGTGCTCTTATCAACACAGACACTGTTAACGGAATCAGCCAGACGACTGATACCTCAGCTGAAGAAGTCACTAATGTTCTGGCTGCAGCCATCCCATCTTTGCTGAATGGAGCTAAGGCGCAGGCGGATGATGCCAAGACTTCTCAGAGTTTTATGAATGCCATGCTGGACCACAGCAAGGATGACACAGAGAATGTTTCTGAATTTATGAAAAAAGTCGACCTGGAGGACGGCGGAAAGATCGTAAATCACCTCCTGGGATCCAATGTCGACGCAACGGCAGAGAATGTTTCCAAGGTCACTGGCGTTTCCACTGTTTCAATCTTAAAGATCCTTGCTGCCGCAGCACCTCTGCTGATGTCCATTCTTGGAAAACAGGCATCTCAGTCCGGTAATGCCGGTCTTCTTACCGGTTCCGGAACGAGCAGTGTCGCAACTGGTCTTATGTCCAGCCTCCTCGGCGGAAAAAATTCCAGTTCGTTGCTCACTGCGCTTATGGGAGCAGCGCTGCTTTCTCAGCTCGGCGGCAGCAATTCCTCCGGCGGTCTGCTTTCAGGACTTCTTGGAGGCGGTCAGCAGCAGCAACCGCAGAGTTCCGGCCTTCTCTCCAGCCTTTTAGGAGGACAGCCTCAGCAGCCCGTTCAGCAGCAGACACCTTCTAATACGGATCTGCTCAGTGCTCTTCTTGGCGGCTCTCAGCCTCAGCAGCAACAGCAGGCTCCTGCCAATACTGACCTTCTCAGTGCTCTTCTTGGCGCATCTCAGCAGCCTGTTCAGCAGCAGACTCCTGCAAATACGGATCTGCTCAGCGCTCTTTTGGGCGGTCAGCAGCAACAGCAGCCTGCAGCCAATCAGAGTCTGCTTTCCAGCTTGCTCGGTGCTCAGCCTCAGCAGCAACAACAGTCTTCTAACGCTGATCTGCTAAGCGCTCTTCTCGCTGCTCAGCAGCAACAGCAGCCAGCACAGACTACTTCCTCCGGAAAGAAAAAGAAAAAAGCAGAATCAACTACCCAGAGTACTGCTGCACCTGCTTCTCAGCAAACTGTTCAGCCGACTAGCGGTGGTTCCGGATTGCTTGGAGCTGCTGCTTCATTGCTTGGCAGTCTCCTTGACGTCAATCCTGATGACTGACACTGTTCTTGAATCCTCTTTCAAGATATGATATTTTCAATATATAATTGCTTTTCAATAATTTGTTATGAGGTGACACCATGGGTAAATTTGTGATTGGCAAAACAAAGAATGGCCAGTATCGCTTTAATCTGAAAGCCGGTAACGGAGAAATCATCGCAACAAGTGAGGCATACACAACTTTGACAGCATGCAAGAATGGTGTCGAGAGTGTTAAGAAAAATGCACTCGCAGAAGTCGAAGATCAGACGATCGGCGAAACCAAGAAGAACCCGAAATATGAGCTTTATCTCGACAAAGCAGGTGAATATCGTTTCCGCCTGAAAGCCTCCAACGGTGAGCCTGTTTGCCACGGTGAAGGTTACAAAGCAAAAGCAAGTTGCAAGAACGGAATCGATTCTATCGGCAGAAATGCACCGGATGCTGAAGTTGTCATCGTCGAAGACTGATCTGTCCTTTTATACAAAGCGAAAAGGGACCCGTACGGGTCCCTTTTTTCATCCTTTCAATTATGATATTCTACCAGCATGGGATATTTTACTATTAAAACTGAAACTACTGCAGAAATCATTGAGAAGCGCTCAAGGTTTCTGGCAAGAATCTCTCCGGTCAGTTCTGAAGAAGAAGCACTTCGTTTCTTGAATGAGATCCGACAGGATCACACTGCGACTCATCATGTATTCGCGTACAGACTGAGAGAATCAAACTTGTCACGATACAGCGATGACGGTGAGCCCAGTGGCACTGCAGGATTACCGGTTCTCGATGTGTTGGAGCGTCCTGGAATAACTGATGCGATAATAGTCGTTTCACGTTGGTTCGGGGGGACTCTTCTCGGAACAGGTGGCCTCGTCAGAGCGTATTCCGCTGCTGCAAAATCAGCAGTGGAAACTGCCGGCGTTATAGAAATGGAACTTGCCGGCAGATATCAGCTTTTTGTTCCATACAGTGATTATGAACGGGTCTTACGATGCGCCAGGGATTGCGGCATAATCATAGAAAATTCAGAATTTGCCGAAGTAGTAAGGATAGAACTTATCGGAACAGAGAAGCCTTTCCAATTGTTTTCGGAAGCGATCAAAGAGATATCAAAAGGCAGAAACCGTCCTGAAATGATCGAACATAAGTATTTGCCGATTAAAGAAATAAAGGTTTTTTGAAATCATTGTCGTATTATTTATCGGAGGCGAAAAATGAATCTCCGCGAACAACAGGAATTACTGGAACATCAAATCCTTTCACCTTACGCATCTTTTTCAGACAACACAAAAGGAAGGGTGCGCGTCGAAGAACCTTGTCCGATGAGAACGGAATACGCTCGTGACAGGGACAGGATCCTTCACAGTAAAGCTTTTCGGCGTCTGAAACAGAAGACTCAGGTCTTTTTGTCTCCTTTAGGCGACCATTACAGAACCAGAATGACCCATACTCTGGAAGTGACACAGATTGCCCGGACTATTGCGAGGGCTCTCAGAATAAACGAAGATCTAACTGAAGCTATCGCCCTCGGTCATGATCTCGGGCACACTCCATATGGACATGCAGGGGAGCGCGCACTCAATCAGTTGAACAGCAACGGATTTAAACATTATTTGCAAAGCGTACGAGTCTGCGAGAAGCTGGAAAAGAACAGGCACGGACTCAATCTCTGTCGGGAAACGCTGAACGGTTTTGCGTGTCATACTGAAGGTCCTCAAGCTTATACCCTTGAAGGAAAAGTAGTCCGATATGCTGACAGGATCGCATTTCTGAATCATGATTTCGAAGATGCTGTTTCTGCCGGTGCTGTAACTGAATCAGATCTTCCAGCACTGGTGAAGAGCCAACTCGGGACAAGCAAATCACAGAGAATCACTTCTCTGATCTCCTCTCTTGTCAACAATTTTCAGGATGGTGAACTGGGCTTCGATATCGCAACCAAAGAGGCATTCTGGACATTTAACGATTATATGTACGAGGCTGTGTACTTGAACACTGATGGAAAACCCAAGGCCGAGGAACATAAAGTGTTTGGTATCGTGGAAGCTTTATATAAGTACTTCCATGAGAAGCCCGATGCAATGCCTGATTTCTATCTTCAGATAGCTTTTGAGGAAGGAATCGATCGGGCAGTAACCGATTATATTTCCGGTATGAGCGATGAATTCGCAACCACCACCTATGAAGACCTCTTTATTCCGAAATCCTGGCCGGTATACTGAGCTGCTTCGAAGAACTATGAATGGAAAGGGGGAATGACGAATTGCCGTTACCACAAGATTTTTTGGATGAAGTACATGACAGAAATGAAATCGTTGATGTAATCAGTTCTTACGTACAGCTGAAAAAAGCGGGAAGATTATATCGCGGATTATGCCCTTTCCATACTGAGAAAACACCCAGTTTTACAGTTTATCCGGATACACAGAACTACTATTGTTTTGGTTGCGGAAATGGCGGAGACGTAATCACTTTCATTAAAAACTATGAAAATCTGGATTATATCGATGCAGTCCGCCTTCTCTGTGACAGGTCTGGGTTACGTTTTCCGGAAGATGCGGGAGATAGAGAAGATAATCTCAAAAAACGGATTTTAGAGGCAAACAGGCTGGCAGCCAGATTTTTCTTTGAGACTTTAAAATCGGATGAAGGACTAGAAGCTCGGAAATACCTTAAGCGTAGGGGATTATCAGACGAAACCATAACCAGATTCGGTATAGGATACGCGCCGGATAGCTGGGATAAACTTAAAAACTACCTGAAAAGCAAGGGGTTTACAGAAAATGAATTAGTTGAAGGTAGTTTATGCGGAAGAAGTCAGCGGGGAAATTGTTTTGATTTTTTCCGCTCGCGCGTCATGTTTCCTGTAATTGATGTCAGAGGACAGGTTGTTGCTTTCTCTGGGCGAACAATGGGAAGTGACACCAGAAAGTATGTTAATACAAAAGATACGCCAGTATTCAGAAAAAGCAGAATCATATTCGGCTTGAATTTCGCTAAAAATTCCGGAACAAAGAGGGCAATTTTAGTAGAAGGGCAGATGGACGTCATCTCTCTTCATCAGGCGGGATTCACTGATGCAGTAGCTACATTGGGAACTGCCATCACGGATGAGCACGCAAAACTCCTTTCAAGATATGTCGACGAAGTTCTGGTCTGTTACGACTCTGATGCACCCGGTCAGAAGGCTACCAGAAGAGCTATTGACACACTTCGTCCAACAGGACTTCCTGTTCGGGTAATATCTCTGGAAGGCGGAAAAGATCCTGATGAGATCATTCGGGAAAAGGGAGCTTCTGCATTCAGGGCGGCATTGGATAAAGCCACCGGTTCTATAGAGTATGAACTGTTACGGGCAAGAAGAAATGTCGATATTGATACACAAGACGGTAAAGTAAGTTACCTTAACAGCGCAGTTTCGATTCTGTCTAGGTGCAGCAGTCCTACCGAACGTGAAGTGTGGGCCTCTCAGGTATCTTCCGAAACTGGTGTGGAAAAACAGACCATTCTATCTTCTGTTCAGCGATCAATCCGGCAGAAGATAAAACAGGAAAAGCAAAAACAGGAGAAGGAACTGCCTGCCAGCATCACAGGAAAATATCATCTGAAACCTTATGAACGGGAAAAAGTCGGTTCGGTTTCAGCGGAACATCGTCTCGTAGCTGCTGTTTTTCTGAATCCTGATTATGCTAAAAAAGTATCCGAACTGGTCAGTGGCAACGACTTCATTTCTGTTGAGACTGGTTCATTATTTGATCAGATAGTATCTCAGATAAATGAAGGTACATTCAACGGTTATTCTTCTTTGTCGCAGACACTCACAACACAGCAGAATGCACTGTTATCGGGTATTCTTGCAGACAATAATGGTGTTGGTTTCTCAACAGAGGATACTGATTATTATGTCTCTAAAATTGTTGAATCACGTGATCGGAATAAACTGGAAGTCAGGTCAGCGGATCCGGATCAATTGATGAAAGCATTAAAAAACAGAAAAGGAAAATAACGGAGGAAAAATGAGCGAGAAAAAAGAAGTTTTGAAGGAACTAATCGAGCAGGGAAAACGAGAGGGGAAACTCTCCACACAGGACATTAATGATGCTCTGGAAGAACTTGATTTTGACGCAGAGCAGGTTGATAAACTCTATTCCACGCTTGAAAACCAAAACATCGACATCACTGACGATCTTCCTAATGAAGCTGAAGAGGATCTGACACTTCCGAAAGAATATCTTGAACTGGAAGCAGGCGTCAGCGAAGGTATCGATGATCCTGTCAAAGTTTACTTAAAAGAGATCGGCAGAGTTCCGTTGCTTACCCCAGACGGGGAAGTTGAACTCGCCCGACGGATGAATGAGGGCGATGAAGAGGCTAGAGAGCGTCTTGTAAATGCAAACCTTCGACTTGTTGTTTCCATCGCCAAAAGATATGTCGGCAGAGGCATGCATTTTCTTGACCTTATTCAGGAAGGCAATCTCGGTCTGATTAAAGCAGTAGAGAAATTCGACTATACGAAAGGCTTCAAGTTTTCAACATATGCAACATGGTGGATCAGACAGGCCATCACCCGTGCCATTGCGGATCAGGCAAGAACAATTCGCATTCCTGTCCACATGGTTGAGACGATTAACAAGGTGAAAAAAGTTTCAAGCCAGCTTTTGCATGAAAACGGTCACGATCCAACAGCAGAAGAAATTGCAGAAGTGATGAATATCGCTCCTGATAAAGTCCGTGAGATCCTGCGAGTCGCCCAGGAACCTGTCTCCCTTGAAACGCCAATCGGTGAGGAGGAAGACAGTCATCTTGGTGATTTTATTCCTGATGAGGAAGCTCAGGTTCCCGCAGAAGCAGCGTATCAGTCGCTGCTTCGTGAACAATTATCCGACGTCCTTTCTACTTTGACTCCCCGTGAAGAAAAAGTTCTTCGCCTCCGCTTCGGTCTGGAAGACGGAAGACCGCGTACTCTTGAAGAGGTCGGTAAGGAGTTCAACGTTACACGTGAACGTATCCGTCAGATCGAGGCAAAAGCATTGAGAAAACTGCGTCATCCATCACGCTCCAAAAGATTAAAGGATTTCCTGGACTAAGCTGATATTCCAAGAGCTGCTTCTGTTGAAGCAGCTCTTTTCGTGTTGTACGAACTTGCCAAGATATGGTAACATCGTCTTATTCTGGAAATACAGTCTGGAGGTTCTAAATTGAGATTCTATTTAGCATTGTGGCTTGCAAAATTTGCCTCATTTCTTCTGAAGATCGCAAGCAAGTTCACGTCTATGAGGGGAACGAATTTCCCTGGTGAAATTGCACTCAAGATATGCCCTGAGTTCATTGGAATTATAAGCAAACCAGAAAAAATCGCTGTCGTTACGGGAACGAACGGGAAAACGACAACGAGTAACCTTCTCGTGTCTTTGCTTCGTGAATTCGGATTTGATGTGCTGAGCAATGAATACGGTAGCAATATTAAATCCGGTGTGGCTACTGCTCTCCTGAACGGTGTAACCTGGAGGAATCGTTCCACAAAGGAAATTGCACTTCTTGAAGTTGACGAAAGAAGTGCTATCCGGATCTATCCCTATATGAAACCGGATTACGTTGTCGTGACCAATCTTTCAAGAGATACGATTATGAGAAACGCGCATCCGGAATATATTTTCCGTATGCTTAATACGTATCTGCCTGACACCGCAAAAATGATACTTAATGCAGATGATCCAATTTCTTTCCGGCTTAAAGAACACAATCCCAGAGTCTATTACGGATTTGACCAGCAGCCGGAAGATCCGGTGGAAGACACACATCTCGTAAATGACGCTAAAGTTTGTCCTGTATGCCATTCAATGATCAAGTACAAGTTCCTGAAATATGATCATATCGGACAAGTCTTCTGCCCCGATTGCGGCTTCGCCTCCCCAACACCAGACTATGCAGTTGAAACTGTCGACTATGCTTCTGATCGACTGAAGATCAGAACATCTTCTGGAACGAATGAGTTCCATCTTATCTCCGATACCACTTTCAACATTTATAATGAAGCCGCATGTATCGCCCTTCTGACGGAGTTAGGCATATCAGCTGAAATAATAGCTCAAGGTCTTGAAAAAGTCACTATCGTCGACAGCAGACTCCGGGAAGAACGATGCGGCAATCTGCGCATTGCAGCCATTATGTCAAAAGGGCTGACTCCTGCATGCAATGCTGTTCTTGGATATACAGTATCTCAGCCTGGGGAGAAGGAAGTCGTTCTCTATCTAGAAGATAAGCATGAACTGGCTGTGAGCAGCGAGAGAATCACCTGGATATGGGACAGCGACTTTGAATTGCTTAATGACGAGTCGATAACAAGGATCGTAATCACCGGATTCCGCCGTTATGATTTTTATTATCGTCTGCTTCTGGGGGGTATCTCCTCGAAAAAGATCATTCTGGTTCCCGCACCTGAAGATGTTGCCTCTCAGTTAAACCTCAGTGACGGTTCTTCAGTGTTCATTCTGAATGATATTTATTCCGTACCCGAACGGGACAGAATGATCCGCGACATCAAGAACAGAATAGGAGGGAAAGTATGATAATCGAATAT
>CAMKDB010000028.1 GCA_946411155.1 uncultured Faecalibacterium sp. | reverse complement strand
GATTGTGAACTCATCCGGTGTGCCGGATGAATAACTCGGTTTCTCTGAAGAGGAGTCAACATCATAAGAAGGGGCAGGGGAATAATTGCCAGAACCCTGATTATTTCCTTTGCTTTCCGTAAAATAGACGTTATCAGCAACTACTTCGAAAGCTTTTCTGTTTTTCCCTTCTTTATCAGTATAATTCCTTGTTTGAATCGAACCGGTAACAGCCATCATCTGTCCCTTCTTAAAATAACGGCAGACGAACTCGGCAGTACTTCTCCAGGCAACGATATCAATAAAATCAGCCTGCCTCTCAGCTCCTTGCTTCACATAAGAACGGTTAACAGCAAGAGTGAATGTTGTAACCGCGATGTCATTCGGTGTGTGACGCAATTCGGGATCAGCAGTAAGACGTCCCATCAAAGAAACTTGATTCAACATTGTTTTACTCCTTTGTTACTGTTCTTTACGAACAACAATGGTGCGAAGCAAACCATCAGTGATCGAATAAAGACGGTTGAGCTCAGAAATAAAGCTGGTTTCGGCAACAAAGTTGATAAGGTAATAATTGCCTTCCTTTTCGTCATTGATCTCATAAGCGAGACGACGTTTGCCCCAAGCATCAACAGATTCAACGTTTCCGTTCGCATTGATCAGATCTGTAAATCTGGTAACCAGGGCATTGCTTGCTTCTTCGTCAAGACTCGTGCTCAAAACCAAAACGGTTTCATAACTAGCCTGCATTGTTTTCCTCCTTTTGGACTTCCGGCCCAGAAACTGGGCAAGGATTATTATTTGTCAAATGACATCGATTTATTATAGTTTCAGAATGATCGAATGTCAAGTTGTTGTTTCATGTATCGAACGAAGAAACCGGCCGAATTCCTCTTTCAAATCATCGCGCTGGAGTGCTGTGGAGACGATTGCTTTTAACATCTCCAGTTTATTGCCCATATCATAGCGCTGACCGATAAAATCGACGCCGATACAGCCTTCCTTTATTGCAAATTGTTTGATCGCATCTGTCAATTGAATCTCGCCGCCTGCGCCGGGTCCGAGATTATCAATAACATCGAATACTTCAGGCTTAAGAATAACTCGTCCCAAAATAGAGTAATTTGAAAAGCGCGTTTCCAGCGAAGGCTTCTCGATCATGTCGGACACTTCATAAAATCTTCCCTCCAGATGCCTGATTTTCATGGAGGAGTACTTTACGATCAATTCGTCCGATACTTCCTTTATGCCTAAAGCGGTCAATCCGTATTGTTCATATGCTTCGATCAGCTGCTTCGTTGCTGGATAATCTGACATAATCACATCGTCGCCATAAAGAACTGCAAATGGCTCATCTCCGACAAAAGATCTGGCATAAGAGACGGCATTGCCGAGACCTTTCTGTTCCTGCTGACGAACAAACTGGATATTTCCAAGGCGTGCCGGTTGAAGCGCATCAGCCAGCAAAGACTCTTTTCCGGGTTTCTGCAACGCCTGTTCCAAAAGCGGATCACGGTCAAAATGGTCCTCGATCGCAGACTTACCCCGGCTTGTTATGATCAGAATATCTTCGATTCCGCTGGAAAAAGCTTCCTCTACGATATATTGGATTGCAGGTTTATCCACGATAGGAAGCATCTCCTTAGGGATTGCTTTCGATGCGGGAAGCATCCTTGTACCGAATCCGGCGGCAGGAATGATTGCCTTTCTAACTTTTTTCATTATTATTCCTCTCTTATCAGGTAAATAGCAGGAAAAACGTTGACAGAATGTAGAGAACCATCAGAATCGTCATTAATACCTTGTTAGGGCAAGACTTGCTTTTTAGCAACTCCATGTATTCTTGTTCATTCGTGCAAGACCGACGATATTCCTTGATCTTCTGAGCAGCATTGCGCCTGACAATCGTTTTGGAGAAAAGAGACAGGATCGCAATCAGCCCAAGATAAACATAAGACATTGTATTGGCGATCATCATCAGTTTGGATGGGGAAATGGACAGGAGAGAGGCAAGCGGATAATTCGCCTGGAGAAGAATAGCCGGCAGGTTCAGCAGAAGATCAATAATCAGAACGGCTATGGATACACCCCATACCTTGTAATAAAGGAAATACAGGAACGGAAAGAAAAGGGCTCCGACAGAGAAGCCGAAAAGACTGCCGTTCTTCGCGTTTTGTTTCAAAAAAGTCCTGATATTGGATACTCCAGTAGAACCGAGATAAATCAACCAGTCCCGGATCGGAATTCCGTCGATCCTCTCGTCGAGGGATATTTGTTGTACAACGATTGCCGGTCTGTTATCCGAGAATACTTCTCTTGGTGAACGATATGAGGGAAGCGGGTGACCGCATCTTCTGCAATACTTGTCACCATAGGGATTTTCCAGGCCGCAAAACGGGCAGGTATCGATTTCAGGCAGCTGAGCTTGACTTTGAACGGATTTTCCAGATAAAGGATCAATCATGGCAGGTCGCTGCTTCTCCTGTTCAGCAGCAGCAGTATTGTGCCATTCAAACGACCCGTGAAGAGATTGATTTGCACATTGATTATGTTCGAAATAGCAGGATCTGTGGTGTGGAGTCCCGCATTCAGGACAGACCACGATATCGTCCTGATCAGTGAATACTTTATTGCAATATGGGCACTTAGCGCCAACAAACATTTCTTTGCCTTTCTGTGACTCATAAAATAGATATATTACAATAATACAGCAAGATTATGAACAAAACCACCTAACATTTACCATCAATATTCAGTCTCTCAAAAAGTAGTGTGGACTTTTACAAACATGATTGGTTATAATCCCTATGTATGATTTATAAGGGGATCGAGAAATAATGGTCATTTTAGATGAATATAAAATGCGTTTTCAGGAAGCGAACGACTCTGCCAAAGAGGTGATCGCCTCTGTCGATGTTGATTCGATCAACAAGGAATTGAAGGAAATTGAAGAAATCGTTGCCCAACCCGATTTCTGGAATGACAGTTCAAAGAATAAAGAGGTTTTCGCCCGTCAGTCTGCTTTGAAATCAAAACTTTCTAAGCGTGAAAAACTCGTTCGCCAGGCTGATGATTGCGAGACGATGTTATCCATCATTGAGGAAACGGAAGATGATTCGCTTGTCGAAGAATTGGTCTCCCTGCTTGACGAATATGAGGAAACTGTTCGAACAGTAAAGATGGATCTTCTCCTATCCGGAGAATACGACAAAAACAATGCGATTATAACCGTTCACGCTGGCGCAGGCGGAACTGAAGCCCAGGACTGGGCTCAGATGCTTTATCGGATGTATTCCAGATGGGCGGAACGTCATAAGTTCGGCACAAAGATCCTGGACTGGCTTGACGGAGACGAGGCAGGTGTAAAAAGTTTCTCCATGCTGATCAGCGGCGAAAACGCCTACGGTTATCTGAAAAGTGAGAACGGGGTCCATAGACTCGTTCGTATTTCTCCTTTCGATGCTTCCGGCCGCAGACAGACATCGTTTGCTTCACTTGAAGTTATGCCGGAAATCGGAAAAGATGTTCAGGTCGATATCCGTGAAGAAGACATCCAGATGGACGTCTTTCGGGCGAGCGGAAAAGGTGGGCAGAAAGTCAATAAAACCTCTTCTGCTGTCAGATTGACCCATATTCCTACGGGTATCGTGGTTTCCTGCCAGGTAGAACGCAGCCAGTTCCAAAACAGGGAAACTTGTATGCAGATGCTGAAAGCCAAACTGATTGAGATCAAAGAGAGAGAGCATCTTGACAAGATCGAGGATATTAAGGGCGTTCAGATGGATATTGGCTGGGGAAGTCAGATCCGAAGTTATGTCTTCATGCCGTACACGATGGTGAAAGACCACCGCACGAACTATGAGACGGGCAATGTCTCTGCCGTAATGGATGGAGATCTCGACGGTTTCATTAATGCCTACCTTTTAATGAAGAGCAGGGAAGAAACGTAAATGTATCATTTCTTGTAATTTCTTTTTGTGTATTTTTACAAAATATCGTCTAAAAATCCAGTCCTTGACATTATTATTCCCGAATTATGAATAATTTATTGACATAAAGCGTTAAAGCGATAATAATTATTAAAAATTCACAGGGGATTGACAATGATCTATAGTGTGCTCGTGATCGTATACATTATTGTTCTGCGCCTTTTGGTTGTAGATCTTTTCTGTATGCCGAGCCGCTAGGATTTGATTCTTAGAATACTAAGAGACCTGAGGCGAGGCACCTCGGGTCTTTTTTATTCAGATTCTGTTGATTCTTGCTATGAAAACAGATTAATACTGGAGGAAACATTTATGAAAAAACTGGTATCCTTTGTAGCGCTTTTACTTGTAACTGCTACAATGCTCTCTGCCTGCGGATCAGGCGGCGGTTCATCTTCTGGCACTGTCCTTAAGATTGGCGGAATCGGCCCCCTCAGCGGCGACTATGCAAACTATGGATTGTCGGTCAGAAATGGTGCCATGGTAGCGGTGGAAGAAATCAATGCTGCCGGTGGAGTGAACGGCATGACGCTTGAGTTGGATATGCAGGATTCTGAAGCCAGCGCGGACAATGCTGTCGCCGCATACGGCAAATTGATGGATTCTGGCATGCATGTCTCTATTGGTACGGTTCTGTCCGGTGAGATGGCTAGTGTCTCTCTTGCCGCTGCAGAAGACGACATCTTCCTGATCTCTCCGTCAGCATCGAACGACGATTGCATCAAAGCAAACGATAAAGCGTTCCGTGTTTGTTTTACCGACTCCTCTCAGGGAGCATTCAGTGCGGAGTATATCGCTTCGCACAACCTCGCGACAGAAGTTGCCGTTCTTTATCAGAGCGACCTTGATTACTCTGTCGGCCTTTATGAGTCATTTGCTGAACGCGCGGCAAAGCTGAACCTCACAATCAAGGAAGTACAGACTTTCGACCTCAACACGAGTACGGACTTCTCTACTCAGATTAACGCGATTGCAGGTTCCGGCGTCAAACTTGTCTTTATCCCGATCTATGCTGCAGAAGCGTCGACATTCCTTTCTCAGGCAAAAGGGAAAATGTCTGCGGACACGCTGTTCTTCGGATGTGATGGATTGGATGGCATTCTGACGAAGGTTGAAAACGACGTCAGCATTGCGGACAATGTTCTTGAGCTGACACCCTTCTCTGCGGATGATCCTGATGAGAAAGTGCAGAATTTTGTCAAAAAATATCAGGACGCAAACGGTGGTGCGACGCCTGACCAGTTTGCGGCAGACGCGTATGACGCTGTCTATGTCATTAAGGCCCTGCTGGAAAAAGCAAACATTAAGGATCCTTCCGAATGCTCCGGTGCAAAGCTCGCTGCACTCATGACAGAGCTTACGGTTACTGGTGTTACAGGAACAATGACCTGGCTGGAGAACGGCGATACGGAAAAGGATGCGAAGGCAATGATTATCAAAGACGGCGTTGCCTCTCTCTATCTCGGCTGATCTGTAATCTAAATAGATATCCATCCGCTGGTGCGGATGGATATCTATATCTTATTAACTAGGATGTGTGAGTATGAACCGACTTATTCAGACTCTGATTAGCGGCTTAAGTCTCGGCAGTATATATGCACTTATCGCTCTTGGCTATACCATGGTCTATGGAATTGCCAAGATGCTTAATTTCGCTCATGGCGACATCATTATGATCGGTGCGTATACATGCATCGCAGTAGTGAATAAGTTGGGATTATCTCCGGTCGTCGGAGCGATAATCTCAATACTTTTTTGTTCGCTTCTGGGGATGGTCATTGAGATGCTGGCATACAGACCGCTTCGTCATGCCCAGCCTTTGGCAGTACTGATTACGGCAATCGGAATCAGTTATCTTTTACAAAACTTAGCTCTCCTGATCTTCGGGAGCGAACAGCTTGCTTATCCAGCTGTTATCCATCTTCCTGATATCGTCATCGGGGATATTCAGATAGACGGGAAAGCTGTAAGTACTCTCATTGTAACTTCTGTTGTCATGCTCGTCTTACACCTGTTCGTTACCAGAACCAAACTCGGCACAGCGATGCGAGCGGTCTCAGAAGATAAAGAAGCTGCGCAATTGATGGGAATAAACGTAAACAGAACGATTACCATCACATTCGCTATCGGCAGTGCGCTTGCTGCCGTCGCGAGCATTTTTTATGGCAGTATCTATATTTACATTCGGCCGACAACCGGATCCATGCCGGGAATTAAAGCCTTTACAGCTGCGGTTTTCGGAGGAATAGGGTCTCTTCCTGGTGCTATGCTGGGCGGACTGCTTCTAGGTATTATCGAGCAGTTCTCCAAAGCATACATCTCAACGCTGATGGCAGATGCAATCGTATTCTTCGTTCTTGTTCTTGTCCTTGTTATCCGTCCTTCCGGATTGCTCGGGAAACTGAACAGAGAGAAAGTGTGATCAGATGAAGACGAATAAAAGTAAACTCAATTCCAATCTGATTACTGTATTGCTCGTCATTGCTGCTTATGCTGTTGTTGCCATTTTGGTATACACGAACAGTGCAAGCAGGCAGATGACCAATATGCTGATTTCTCTTTCATGCTACATCGTTCTTTCAATTTCTCTGAACCTTGTTGTCGGTCTTCTCGGCGAACTGTCGTTGGGGCACGCGAGTTTTATGTCAGTTGGTCTTTTTTCAGGCTGTTTTCTGTCCATACAACTGTTAGAAAGATTCCCGTCCCTTCCGCAGGTTATCCGCATCTCCGTTTCGATGCTTACCGGCGGAATTGTAGCCGCCGTCTTCGGCTTGATTGTCGGACTGCCCGCACTTAGGTTAAACGGGGACTATCTGGCAATCGTAACTCTGGGCTGCGGTGAGATTATAAAATCTTTAATCACCAACCTTCAGATAACTGGCGGTGCCCGCGGTCTGGATACAAGTTCGATTTATTTGAAAACCAAGCCATTACTGCCGTACGCTTTCATTCTGGTCATTCTGACGATGCTGGCGGTAATCAACTTAAAAAATTCAAAATACGGCAGAGCAATACAGGCGATCAGAGATAATAAAATCGCAGCTGAATCATGCGGCGTAAATGTTGTTCAGCACAAATTATCTGTTTTCATCATTGCCGCTTTTTTTGCGGGTGCTGCAGGCGCTCTATACGGGCATAATTTTGCCAATATGAAAGCAGCGACTTTTGACTACAACATGTCTATCGAGATTCTTGTTCTTGTTGTTCTCGGCGGTATGGGCTCCGTTCGCGGATCGATTCTTGCTGCTGTGATACTGAAAACGCTGCCGGAAGCTCTCCGTGGATTTGATGATTACAGGATGCTGGTTTACTCTGTATCGCTGATCTTAATCATGCTTTTCAATTCATCCCCGTATCTCGTTCAGTTCCGGGAGAGAATCCATCTCAGAAAATTGTTGAATAGCAGGGGAAACAAAAAAATGGAGGTGAATGCAGATGGCCGTTAAGCGTCCCGGATCACGTCTTGTAGAATATCCTAGCGGTGCATATATCCCAGAGCGTGACTTGAATGATATGCCCGTTCTTGAAGCCCATCACCTCGGGATTGATTTTGGCGGATTAAGTGCCGTAGATGATTTTTCGATCACTCTTGGCAAAACCGAAATAGCCGGCCTTATCGGCCCCAATGGCGCCGGTAAGACGACAGTATTCAATCTTCTGACAAATGTTTATGAGCCTACCAGAGGAAACATCATGGTTAACGGCTACAACACGACTGGAAAATCCACTTATGAAGTCAGCAAGATGGGTATTGCCCGCACTTTCCAGAACATCAGATTATTCCATAACATGAGTGTTCTGGATAACGTCAAGGTAGGGATGCACAATCAGGTTCGTGAAGGTCTCGGAGCCGCACTGTTCCATTCTTTCGGATATAAAAAAGAGGAAGCGAAGGCTAAAGAGAAAGCAATGGATCTTTTGAAATTCTTCGATCTTGACGGAACTGCAGACAATCTGGCAGGCAGTTTGCCTTATGGAGCACAAAGGAGACTGGAAGTCATCCGCGCTCTTGCAGAAAATCCGAAAGTTCTTCTGCTGGACGAGCCTGCAGCGGGAATGAATCCTCATGAGACCGCTGAATTGATGGAAAACATATTGAAGATCCGTGACACCTTTAAAATTTCAATTCTGCTGATCGAACACGATATGAACCTGGTAATGGGGATATGTGAAGGAATCGCTGTAATGAATTTCGGTAAAGTAATCGCCAAAGGAGATCCTGATCAGATCAGAAACAACCCGGATGTCATTGAAGCGTATCTTGGAAAGAAGGGAAGTTGATATGGCTGATATGGTACTGAAAGTCGATCGGATCAACGCATATTACAACACGATCCGCGCGCTGTATGATGTTTCTTTTCACGTCAATTCCGGTGAGATCGTGACACTGATCGGAGCCAACGGAGCAGGTAAATCAACAACTCTGAAAACAATATCCGGCATCATGGCGAATACATCCGGTTCCGTTTTCTTTAATGGTAAAGAGATATCGAAATTGCCCGGTTATCGAATCGCGGAACTTGGTCTGGCTCATGTCCCTGAGGGAAGACATGTTTTTTCCCAGTTGACAGTGGAAGAAAATCTTGAGATGGGCGCATATACTCAGCCAAAGGCGAAAATTCCGGTTTTTAAGGAACAAGTTTATGATCTTTTCCCAAGATTGAAAGAGCGGCGGAAGCAGATTGCGGGTACTTTATCCGGAGGAGAACAGCAGATGCTTGCAATGGGACGTGCTCTCATGTGCAGTCCTAAACTTCTGATGCTTGACGAGCCATCTATGGGTCTTGCGCCGATTCTTGTAGAGGAAGTCTTTTCAATCATCAAAGATCTTCACGCTAAGGGGACTACGATTTTATTGGTTGAGCAGAATGCACAGATGGCGTTATCGATTGCAGACAGAGGATATGTTCTGGAAAGCGGAAAAATCGTAATCGATGACAAGGCATCAAAACTTTTAAACAATGACCTTGTAAAGAAAGCCTATCTGGGAGGCTGAACAAATCAAAAACCGCTGTTTTCACAGCGGTTTTTTTCATTTAATTATCCTCGGAGAGAAGATCCTGCGTACGGATATCACTGCCTCTGCACGGGAGCAGTTCATAACATCCAAGAAGCCTTGAAGTTATTTTTTCCCCGTAACGAAGTCTGAATTTTTCCGGGTCCTCCAGATTGGAGGTGATTATGGAAGGTTTTCGTTCAGACAATCTGGAATTGATCAGGTCATAAAGCATCGCATTATAGTAATTGTTAATGTATTCGCTTCCCAGATCATCCAGGATCAGAAGATCACACCTCTTTACTGAATTCATAGTATCTGACGCCCTGTCCGCGCTTCTTTCCTCATCGATTATTTGAAACAGATTGGAACAGGAACAATACAGGACCTCATATCCCTTGGCAAGAACTACATTTGCAATTGAAAGAGCCAGGTGTGTCTTCCCAAGTCCGGTTGATCCGATCAGGAGAATATTATCTGAAGTTGGGAAAGAATCTGCGAATTCTTTGCATCTGGCAAAATTCTCGGACATCAGCTTCCTCGGCGATGTACCGTCGGAAAGCTGAGCGTCAGAATAATAATTCAGATCAAAATTATCGAACGAGCACATGGAGAGAGGCGATCTTGAAATCAGTTTTTCCCGCTCATATCTTTGCAGAAGTGCCTTTTTACAGTTACAGAGAGTACCATCCTTTGTGATACCGGTATCCTCACACAAAGAGCATCCATGTTGTTCCTTCAGATCGTCAGAAGAATACCCATATCGCTTAAGTAAGGAACTGATTTCTCCGGAAACAGTATTTAGTTCATTCCTGATTTTTGCGACTTCCGTTTCATCATGCTTGAGAGTTGCACGCATTTTTTTCAAGTTCAATTCTCTGCGATAACTCTCAAGTTCCGTAAAGCCCGAGCACTTTACACGGATTTCTTCATTTCTGCGCCTTGTTTCCTGCAGATAGTATTCCCGACGCTGTTCAAGAATCTTATTTGCGTACTGACGCGCTTCATCAGAATAAGCCATCTTTATTGTCTCTTCTTGTTTCTTTTCTTTATTGCTATGTCGATTAGAGATACTGCCGGTTTGTTACCGGCCTTTTCGTCCACGTTGACTGGTGTCTCTCTTGTATCATTGATGCTTTTATATCCTTTTTTATGCCAAGCCTTCAAGACGGAATCAATATAAGGCACGTTGGCATCTTCTTTCCGGATAAGGACCTCCCTGACGAATTCGATAGGATACCCGTACTCTTCCAGCCAATGGACGATTATCCTTTTTGTTTTTCTTGACATTTCATTTACGTCTTCGCCAAGAAGTTTGGAAACCGCCTCAAGATACGCCATGTTTTTCTCCATCACGGCTATTCTTTCCTCAAATTCATCGATTTTACTGATCCCAAGTTCTTTCCATTCCTTAGCCGTATATTCAGTCTCTTTCAGTACTTTTCTTGGCGGGACATGAGACATCCAGAATTGTTCGATATTAAGAAGTGCGAAAGGGGAAGAAAGATAATCTTGATAAATTGAGATAAGATGCATGGATTCCGAATTCGAGAGTTCTTTTCCAAGAACCTGCTGGGATTCCTGCAGCAGGACAGAAAGATCCGGGTCGGCAAGCACCGCTTCCGCCATCTCCTTATGATTCAGAGATTTTTTACCGGTCTTGATTGGTTCCGGTGTCTTATACGGTGGGAGTGGTTGATCCATCAGAACAGGCGTCTCACTGATCAGGTAGTTATCAAGCCAGAACTGGATAGCACGGGTAACGGAAGCACTTGACAGATGCAATTCTCTGCATATCTCATCGGGAACTGCTTGCATCTTCTGCAGAAAATAAACGCCAACTTTAAGCGCGGCGCTGTCAGCTGTAGCGATATTGTCCGTAAAAACATCAGGAAGACGGTTGCCTGTGATTTTGGCATTTAGGTAAAACATATACAGCCTCCTCCCGAAAGTAGTAGTTTTATTTTAGAAGCCTGAAACAGACATGTCAATCACGGCAAATGGGCACTTGAAATCCCAGGAGGGAATAGATATAATAAGAAACAATGCGGGTGTAGTTCAATGGTAGAACATCAGCTTCCCAAGCTGAATACGTGGGTTCGATTCCCATCACCCGCTCCATTTACTTCAAAAAGGACTGTCCTTGAAGAAGGACAGTCCTTTTTTGCTTCGAAATAAAACTGAAAAGAATTATTACAGATTATAATCTGCATACGGAGCGATAAGTGCTGCAACAATCGCCGTAATAATCATTTCGGGAACCATATAGGTTGCATTGTAAATAAAACTATAAAGAGCACTCAGGGCTGGGCCGGAAACCGCATTCATCACCGCCTGACCAAATGCACCGGCTTCACCGAAAAACCAGTCCGCATACTCACCCCAGACAACATATCCCGAGATAAAGTGAGAAACGAATCTCAGCAAAAGTCCGAACAGGCTACCTAACACCAGTTCCTTCTTGGGTGAATTGAATTTGCCTTTGAATATTCCTCCAAGACCAAGGACGGTGAAGGCTACTAAATAGTCAAACAGCAATTCAACAATGAAAGGAACAAAGCCCATTCCCGAGCTCGTAAATCCAGTTATGGTCTGAATCAAAGCAAACGCAAAGCCGCCGAGAAGGCCCCATTTTACTCCTCTGCGATAAGAGAGCAGAACAATGGGCAGCATGGAACAAACAGTGATAGAACCGCCGTAGGGGAGGAATTTAAATTTGGGATAGATAGAAAGAACTGAGGCAACAGCTACCATCAGTGCAGCTTCAACGATAATTTTGGTATTGGACTTTTGGGACATAATAACACCTCTCTGAAAAAATAAAAAACGCCCTCTGTCAGGGCGCTCAGACGCACTTCCTACGACGGAATTACCCGACAGGTTCAAAGGGACAGGTTTAGAAACCATCTCAGCCGAAGCGCCCCTGTGCGATTTTTATTCTAGCACTACTTAAGAGAAAATCAATATCTATAACCGTAGATTATTCTTTCAATACCCTGATCATCCGGAAATAACGAGATTTCGGAGAATCCGTCTTTTGTCAGTATATCTTTGACTGCCTCTGACTGATCGTCTCCGATTTCAAAAAGGATAAAGCCGCTTTTCTTCAGTTTTCTAAAACACAGAGGAGAAAACGCTTCGTAAAAGGCAAGCCCGTCATTTTCAGCAACGAAAGCAGTCTTTGGTTCAAAACGGAGCTCGTCATAATTGCTCATGTAGTCACGGATAGAGACATACGGAGGATTTGAGATGAATGCATCGACAGCATGATCGGGAAGGGCATATAAATATTCAACCGCATCCATCTCATGAATAATGATATCGGAATTCAGATTGATCCTGTTCTCTTCCATTAATGAACAAGCATCGTGCATGATCTCCACGGCATGCATTTCAGCGGGATGAGCAATTCTTTCAACTGCAAAAGCAATTACACCAGAGCCAGCGCACAAATCTACTGCGATCGCGGATGCTACCCCTTTGAGCCGCTCACCGGCAATCTGTGCAAGAAGTTCCGTTTCAGGTCGGGGAATCAGCGCCCTGCCGTCCACAGTTACTTCAAAATCCAGAAAAGGCCACTTTCCGAGAAGATACTGTACGGGTTCCCCCGAAGCTCTTCTTTTCAGCAATTCCAGAAACTGCTCTAAATGATCCGCATCGGCTCTGTTGAAATCGACCTGATTCAGATTGTATCCGGTGGCATGACGAAACAACAGCTTAGCCTCATGAAGGGTCATGCTGTTACTGGTTAAATATTTTTCAACAGTTGTTCTGACTTCCTGATAAGTGCTCAAACGGCATCTCCTGATTCGGGTTGTTCCGGGACGACTTCAAGGAGGGACGCGATAGCGACCTCAATCATGCCGTCATCAGGTTCGAAGACCGTAAGACGCTGAATCCACAGTCCCGGAGCAGAAAACATTCTGGAAATAAAATTATCATGCGCGCCGGCATAACGGATGAATTCATAGGAGATTCCCATTATCAGCGGGAGACACAGCAATTTATAGATCACCCGGAGAACCGTTGAGGTCCAGGGAACAAATGAGAATACAAAAATGCTGATAAGCAGCGTAATCACGGTAAAACTTGTGCCGCATCTTGGATGGAATCTGCCATATGTACGGACATTCTCAACGGTAAGAGGTTTCTGGTCTTCATAGCAGAAGATTGTTTTGTGTTCCGCTCCGTGGTACTGAAAAACGCGGCGTATATCCGGCAGTTTCGAAGAGAAATAGATATATACGACGAAAATTGACATTTTCAGAAGACTTTCGATCACGGTTCTGACAGGGATCAGAAACGGGAGAAGTTTCGCAAGAATGCCTGTAATGACTGTAGGCAGAAGGACGAAGAGTGCAATAGAAAGAAAACCGGCTAATACCGCGGCAATTGCCGGAACGACTTTATTGGAATCGCCGAAATGATTCTTGATCCATCGGTCGAAAGCGTCTTCTTCCATATCCGGAAAAGAAATCTCGGTAGACTGCATCAGATAGCGATATCCGGACTCCAGCGACAGGAAAAGCGCAACGATGCCCCGTAAAATAGGGACATGAAGATACGGGTTCTTTTTCGTAGCTGTTGTTTCCGTCTTTATACTGCCGTCAGGCAGTCTGATTGCAAGACAAGTCTTCTCGGGTCCTCTCATTGCGATTCCTTCAATAACCGCCTGACCGCCGATAGATGTTTTGAATTTTCCCATCATGACTCCTTAACTGTTTTGATTGGGATACTGAACGATACCGTAGTTCCGCTGCCCAGTTTACTCGTTACAGACAATGATCCTCCATGCGCCTCAATAATATCTTTAGCCAGGGAAAGACCGATACCTGTTCCGTATACCGAATTCGAAGCACGGTAATATCGCTCAGTTACTTTTTCGACTTCATCCTCAGGGATTCCGGGACCGTGATCGGTAATGCTGACCCATCCCATACCGTCAGCTGTCGAAAAGCCGATCTCTATCGGTGTTCCCTGAGAAGAATATTTGATTGCGTTGTCCAGAATATTGGACATGACCTGACGCAATCTGTTTTTATCTGCCCGGACAACAATCGTCTCATCCGGAATCTGGTAGAGAAGGGGAATACCAAGCTGTTTTGCACGCTGCTCGACAGTCAGTATTGCGTCTCCGATCTCCAAAAAGAAATCCAGATCAGCAAAATTGAATGCCAGCTCGCTGTTTCCTTCCAGTCTGGAGAAATCGAGAAGATCTTCCACCATCAACGATAAACGTTCAGTTTCATTGATTATGATTCCCATACCCTGAGAAAACAGTTCCTTGTTCTCAGGGCCTACCGCATTCAAGGTTTCCCCCCAGCCTTTGATTGATGTCAGAGGAGTTCTGATCTCGTGAGATATCGAAGAGATGAAGTCATTCTTCAATCTGTTAGACTGTTCGAGAGCGTCCGCCATGTCATCGATATTATCCACAAGGTCGCCGATCTCGCCAGTGTATCTGTTTCCGATTCTTGTGCCGAAATCTCCTTGCGCGATCTTTCCGGCGACAGTTCCGATCTGCTTGAGAGGTCTGGTAATCGAGCGGATAAAAGGGAGCCCGGTCAAAGTGATCAGCAACATGATCACAGAGCCGATGGCGATCAGCATCTTGGTGAATTCATCGATTTCTTTGTCTATGCCAATAAGACTTGAAGAAATCCTGATCGCTGAAGCATCTCCGTAATCAGGAACCAGAATTCTTGTTATGGCCATGATATGCTCGGATGACTCATCAGAGGGATCACTGACATAAGTATATGAACGTGAGGGATCATTTAGAGCAGTTTGATAATTCTGTTCGGTAAGGGGATCCTTGACCGCAAACCCACTGGAGGTGACAAGAATGCTTCCGTTTGCATCAAGAAGCATAAACTCGAATTGGTCTTTTTCAGAAAAATCCTCGACCAGTTCAACCAATCCGTCATACCTGTCACGGCGCGAAAGGGAAGCAGAAGGTAGCATTGAAACGGTGGAACGGATTCTGAAATCGACCGCCTGCTCAGCCTGAGCAAGATAGTTCTGCTGAACAAGATAACGAATTGAGAAACAGGAAACCAGGACCGTCAGAAGCGTTGGCAAGAAAGTAACATAAAACCAACGTCCTGCGATCCCGACCCCTGAGCGTTTTCTTTTGGAACCCTTCTCTCTCATTCAGCGTTCCAGCGGTACCCGTATCCCCAAACAGTCTGAATATAATTCGGTTTGCTGGGATCGTCTTCCACTTTCATCCTGAGTCGCCGGATATTGACGTCAACGATTTTAACGTCACCAAAGTAGTTTTCTCCCCAGACGGCAGTCAGGATCGTATCCCGGTCCAGAGCGGCACCGGGATTCTTAAAGAAGAACTCCATAATCTGGTATTCAACCTGGGTAAGTTCAAGGATTTCGTCGTTTTTGATCACCCTGCGCGCCTTCGTATCCAGCGTAAATCTGCCCTGACGGATCACTGACTCACTGTTGGAAGCGGGATGGACCCGACGAAGGACAGCTTCAACACGCGCATGGAGTTCATTTATGCTGAAAGGCTTTGTCATGTAATCGTCCGCACCGCTGCTTAGCCCTTCAACTTTATCCATCTCCTGGACCTTTGCAGTAAGCATAATGATACCGATGTTCTGATTCATCGATCTGATTTTTTTGCAAAGCGCGATTCCGTCCATGCCGGGAAGCATGATGTCCAGAAGCACCAACTGAAAATCATCCGGACTTTCTTCATAGATTTCCAGTGCCCTTTCAGCACTGGGAGCCCGGAAAACGTTATAGCCAGCCCTTGAAAGGTTGACTGCTATCAGTTCCCGAATTGCATATTCATCTTCAACAACCAGAATCTTGTCCATGAAAAACTCCTTGTCTGATTTCAACCAAGAACAATGAATGATTCGCGAATAAAATTTTCATCCTCCTGAGAGGCATTGATTGACATATAATATCGCGTTGTGCCGTTCGTCCCGATCAGGGAATATCCGTCAACGACATAATTGAAAACATCATCATCGACGGAGAGCATAACTACAGATGCAAGCCTCTCATCGGTGTTCCCGTCGATGATCTCAAAATGGTTATCTGACATGACTCGAACGTTGCAGAACTCAGCCCATTCATTCGGGATCGAAAACAGCGTGCTGAATCCTTCAGAATAATAGGTGGTTCGGGCATAGACGATTTCCGATTCATCCAGCGTATACCAGTAGACCCAGGAATCAGGAGCAAAAACGTTCTGTGACGGTGAAGTTGAAGAAGGAAAGCAGGTGACTCCGTCAATATCCAGACATTTCAGCCCCGGTTCCGTCGGTCTTTGAGACAGTTTGATCAGATCCAGAGAATTGACGAGGTCTTCTGCCCGTATCAGCCTGCTTTTGTCCTCGGAAAGAAGGAATATCTCTGTTTGAAGACTTGTATCGGACAGTTCGTCGACAAATATAGCCCTGTCTCCGCTTCTAATAAGTCCTTGCCTCAGCGATTCGACTTCAATAGTGGAAGAACTGAGATTAAACTGAGAACGGGAAAAGATCGTGCCCTCCGCAGAACGGACATACTTCAGTGCAAAGCCCGTTTCATTTGAGGCAGGAACAAGATAGCAGAATTCCGAGTAATCGTTCTCATCCAGATCCAGAATAAGCAGATCGAGGCTGTTTTCTTCGAATCCGATGCCCAACTTGTTATCAGCATACGTATAAACGGAAATCGTATTACTGCTCTTGTTCGGGGAAGACCATTCAACCAGGATAACATTTTCCGATGCTGCTGAACTGAGATAAAAAACGCTGTTAACACTGTCGCCGAAGCCTTCTTCTGTTGAAGAAACATAATAAGAAAGATCGTCGCGCTGTTCCAGAACAGACATTGAGGCGTTAAGGCCTTCACTGGTATCACGGAAAAAAACGAGAATCTCATCCGCTCCGTCGCTGTCCAGGTCATATTTCTGAATAGCTGAACGATTCAAGCCGGTGAATGGGTACACAAAA
This sequence comes from uncultured Faecalibacterium sp., assembly GCA_946411155.1. GTDB lineage: Bacteria > Bacillota > Clostridia > Oscillospirales > Ruminococcaceae > RUG11783. The sequence goes on along the minus strand of CAMKDB010000028.1, from coordinate 1,453 downwards.
GTTATCCGATTTGGATGGCTTTGCTCCAAAGCGGATAAAACAGCAGTCTGACTTTCGTCCAGTGAAGGAGCAACAAGCAGTTCCTCAACAGACGAAGTCACACCGCACCCGGAGAGAAGTGCAATCAACAGTAAGATGGAAACGAGTTTAATTCCTTTTCTCAATTTAATTACCTCAACTTATTCCCAGTCAATTTTATTGCTTTTAGTGAATCCAGTCAAACGATTGACGTGTTTTGATGAATTTGAGATAATGCCGAGGTGAGGTATCTTTGTAATGTATAAGATTTTTCTTGGACTATACTTGCTTTTTTCTGTTAAGACCAATGTTGAAAGACTTATCGGGATCGAGGGCGGATTTTCTGCTTTCTCGAAGATCGACTGGTTGCTTGCTATTTTCTGCCTGATTATGTTTCCACTTGCTTTTGTGATGTTCTATGCCGGATATAAAGAGCTGAAGGAAAAAAGAACTGAAAGAGAGAAGGAAGAAGCAGAGATAGCTGAGCTGGAGAAAAAACGTAAAGAAGAGAAGTTTGAGGATTTCTCTGGCAGCATTGAATCCGGTCTTTCTTCAGATCAGGAATCCGGTATGAATACATTCGACGAATGAGAAATGGATTTCGTTCAGCCGATCAGGAAAATCGAATTGACAAATCTTCATCTGAACCATATAATTGTTATTGCTTTTGGGCCCGTGGCTCAGTTGGGAGAGCGCCGCGTTCGCATCGCGGAGGTCGAGGGTTCGAATCCCTTCGGGTCCACCAGAAAAGGATTGCTATCTTGACAAAGGCAGCAATCCTTTTTCTATTTCTTCGACAACGGCAATTAATATTAATCCTGATTGATTTTTGCTGCATTTGCATGTATCATACAGAAGAACTCCATGAAAGGAGCGTACACCAATGATTATTACCATCGCCTGATAACTGAACAGAGGTGCAGAACATGGGGGGTATACCCCTTTGGTTTGGTGCGCCGTTTTTGAGTAACTTTCGGATAGTGGAACCGCAGGACGCAGCCACGACGGGAGCTGCTTGGCTGCGGTATTTTTTTGCGCCTTTTTTCAGACGCCGACGCCACACAGGAACGATTACATACCAAATCTTATGTTCAAGGAGAAAAACCAATTATGATAATTAAACTGCAACCTATAAATGATAATAACAGAGATGCTGTTTTGGCCCTTTCCGTACGAGAGGATCAGCCCTTCGTCGCAACAAATGAAGTTTCGCTGCGGCAGGCGGACGAGGCTAACGCGGAGCAGCCCGGCGTGGCCCGGCCCTTTGCCATCTATGCAGATGAGAAGCTGGTGGGCTTCTGCATGTTCGCATTCAATCCGGAAGAAGAGGATGAGGACGACCGCTACTGGCTCTGGCGCTTCATGATCGACAAGAACGAGCAGGGCAAGGGCTACGGCCAGGCCGCCCTGCAGGAGATCATCAAATACTTCAAAG
>CAMKDB010000027.1 GCA_946411155.1 uncultured Faecalibacterium sp. | reverse complement strand
ACATATTGGGAAGGCAGAAATCTTATCCACTTCGCTGCAAATAAACACCACATCGGTTTATATCCCGGAGGTGAAGCAACTGTTTTTTTGCTGAAGAACTTCAGGACTTCGACATCAGTAAAGGCACAATCAGACTTTCTTTTGAAAAAGAATTGCCAGTGGAATTAATCAAAAAAATAGCCAAGTGGTGTGAGAACGAGTACAAGAAATAAAACACCTCCAACCCAATAATTCAGTATATTCATCAATGAAAAAGGAGGCATAACTGGTGCATTTTGTTGAAGCAAAAGGAATACTGAATGGCGGCGGTCATTATGGTATGAACATTTATCGCGGCTGTTCACATGGTTGCATATACTGTGACAGCCGAAGCAATTGTTATCATTTTGACCATCCTTTCGAAGATGTCGAGGTAAAAGTTAATGCTCCTGATTTATTGGAAAAAGCATTAAAAACAAAAAAACATAGATGTATGATAGGAACAGGTTCAATGTCCGATCCCTATATGCACTGCGAGGAAGAACTGAAGCTTACGAGGAGATGCCTTGAAATCATTCTTAACAATGGATTCGGCGCAGCAATTCAGACGAAATCAGACAGGATCCTTCGGGATATCGATCTTCTCGACTCGATAAATCGCTCTGCCAAATGCGTTGTCCAAATCACTCTTACGACCTATAACGACGAACTGTGCAAAATCCTTGAGCCGAATGTATGCAACACAAAAAAGCGGATCGAAGTCCTGGAAGAAATGCATGAAAGAAATATTCCGACTATTGTCTGGCTAACACCGATTCTGCCTTTTATCAACGACAACGAAGAGAATATCTCTTCCATTCTTAATGAGTGCGCTAGAGTTGGAGTAAAGGGTATCATTGATTTTGGCATGGGATTGACTCTTCGGGACGGAAGCAGAGAATACTATTATGCCGCGCTGGACAGATTTTTTCCCGGGCTGAAAGAACGATATATCAAGCAATATGGGAATTCCTATGAATTGCCAAGCCCAAGATCTGCTGAACTGATCCGCTTGATGCGGAAAATCTGCGAAAAAAATGATATTATGACAAATCCGGAAGAATGTTTTCGATACATGAACGATCTGCCCGAACCTTACGAACAGATAAGTCTGTTTTAGCAAAGAATAGGAGATGAAGTATGGAATATATCAGGGTAACAAAAGAGAATCTGGAAAAAGAGCATATCTGTTGCGCAATTTCAAACGACAATGATGTTCAGGTATCTTCGAAAAAAAGCTGGCTTGCTGACAGATTTGATGACGGTCTCGTTTTCCTCAAGAGCGTTGAACGTGGGAAATGCTTTATAGAGTACATTCCCGCTGTAAATGCCTGGAACCCGATAGAAGCATCTGGCTACATGTACATTGATTGTCTCTGGGTGTCAGGCTCTTTCAAAGGCCACGGCTACTCCAATGATCTGCTTGAGGAATGTATCCGAGACAGCAAAGCAAAAGACATGAAAGGCATTTGCATCCTGTCTTCCGCCAAAAAGAAACCCTTCCTGGCTGATCCATCATTTTTGAAGCACAAAGGCTTTTCAGTATGTGATGAAGCAGATAACGGAATTCAGTTATGGTTTTATCCGTTTTTCGATGATGCTCCTGTTCCACGTTTCAAAGAATGCGCAAAGCACCCGCATATTTCTCAAGACGGATATATCCTGTTCTATACAAACCAGTGCCCTTTCAATGCAAAATATGTACCGTTAGTGGAAAAAACAGCAGCAGAAGCTGGTGTCCCATTCAAAGCAATTAAGATCTCGACCAAAGAAGAAGCACAGAATGCCCCATCACCTATCACTACATACGCATTATTCATCGATGGCAAATACGAGACGAATGAACAGATGAATGATAAACGGTTCTTGAAACTGCTCTCTTCTCAAAAAGCAAAAGAAAAGGCGAATAAATAATTCTGCAAAGCAACTATTCGGAGACAACTATGCGACTGCGTAACAAACCATGGGCAGCACCGGAATTATCCGCATGCCCATATTATCTTAATAATCCATTTTCACTTAAGGGAAAGTGGAGAGAACAATTCCAGAATGACAATCCGATTTGGCTGGAAATCGGATGCGGCAAAGGGCTTTTCATCGCTGGTAATGCGCCAGGAACTCCGGAGATCAATTATATTGGTTCTGACATAAAGAGTCTAATGCTTGCATATGCCAGACGAAATATTGAAGACGCATTCGGACTTGCTGGCAAAAATGTCGACAATGTCCGTCTGCTTTCCCTGGATGCGGAAAGAATCAACCTCGCCTTTTCAAAAGAAGACAGCATTGATAGAATCATCATAAATTTTCCAAACCCATGGCCAAAGGAGCCACACAAAAAAAGAAGACTGACACATACGCGTCAGCTGATTCAATATCATTCATTTATGGCGGATAATGCAGAGATTTTGTTTAAAACCGACAGTGATTTCCTTTTTCAGGACAGTCTGGAATATTTTAAGGAAGCCGGCTTTTCATTGCTGGAAGTTGAACCGGACTACTACAGTTCCCACTCTCTTGATTCTGCAGTTTTGACAGAGCATGAGCAGAAATTCCTCGAATTAGGTTTACCAATCCATTTTATACGTGCGGGGAAATAATGATCTCAATCTAATAATCCGAATACTTTGTTTTGAAAAGCATCAATTGAACCAACAAGGGGGACCCTTCAGTCCCCCTTGTGATTTTTATAAAGAGTATTCGTTTACCCATCTGTAAGTGATCTGGGCAAAAGCCGCGCAGGAATACGGCAACGCATTTTCATCAAACCGAACATGGGGGTTGTGAAGAGAATATATATATCCATCCTCCGCGAGTCCCATTCCAACATGATACATCACGCTGGGCACTTTTTCAGAAAAATAGGCGAAATCATCCGAACCTTTAACACCGCTGGCATAAGTTGATACGCCTTCTTCCCCTACCATCTCTTTGAGGTATCTGCAGATGTCATCACACAGAACTTCATCGTTATAAGTGATAGGTGTCTGAGAAGTAAACTCCACAACTGCCTTTGCACGGTATACTGCAGCCATCTGTTCGATAAGTTCAACAAAACGCGCTTTGATAATCGGACGTGATGCCGCTGTAAAACAACGAATCGTACCCGTTAATTCTACTTTTTCAGGAATCACGTTTGGAGCGGTTCCTGCATGAATGCTTCCAAATGTAATCACGTTTGGATCAAGAGTGTTGATTTCTCTTGTCTGGATCGTTTGTACAGCATCAATAATCTTGGAAGCAATATTGATAGGATCAACTCCTGTTTCCGGAGCAGAACCGTGTGAAGCAACACCGGTGATTTCTATTCGGAAAATATCGCTGCTGCACAGATAGTTCCCTTTCCCGACATTGTACTTCCCCGTCGGGAACTGCATTTTGGTATGCATAGAAATAGCAGCATCCACATGCGGATTTTCAAGCACGCCTTTATCGATCATCTCGATGGCGCCGTTTATCGCTTCCTCATCCGGCTGAAAACAGAGCCTCACACACCCTTTCAGTTCAGGCTCGACTTCCTTGAGCATCTTGGCACAAATCAACAACGACGTACAATGAAAATCATGCCCGCAGGAATGCGAATTGCCATTCACTGCCGCAAACGGTTCTCCGCTTTCTTCCCTGGACGGCAACGCATCGATATCTGCCCTGATCAAAATCGTTTTTCCTTTGGGATCACCAATATCGGCGATGATGCCGCATTTGCAGATTTCCCGATAAGAACAGCCATATTCCGTTAGTTTTTCTTTAATGAATTCTGTGGTTTTAGGCAAATCAAAGCCAATTTCAGGGCACTGATGAAGATGCCTCCGAATAGCGATTGCCTCCTCTTTCAATTCCATTGAGCGGGCAAAGAAATCGATCATAATGTCACCTCACAGAGTATCCAGTGTCAATTGCTTGTAATTCCCAACGATGTCGTCAAACCGGTTCAATACGTCCGCCACACCACCCCTGAGGCAGGAAGAAACCGTAAGATCCATCTTATACCGCAGTTCAGCAGGAGCATTACCAACACAAATCCGGATTCCGGATGCGCTGAACATCTCGATGTCACTGAAGGAACTTCCAACTGCAATCACTCTCTCTTTTGGTATAGAAAGATAATCACAAAGCAGCCGCAGTCCCGTTCCCTTGTGAACGCCTCTTGAGATGATTTCCAGACTCTCAGCGTCATGACGCAAATATTGAAAATCGGAAAACTGATTTCCTTCCTTATACTTACTCTGGACATATTGCTCCAACGGGGCAAGTTCCTCAGAAGATCCAGTGAAGACGACTTTATTCCAGTTTCCCCGAACATCCTCCAAGGCACAGAGAACATAAGACAGATGCTGTATGGTCGTCCTTTGTTGAAGTTGTTCATTCATCCTAACAACAAATACCGAGGGTTCGACAGTTATTTCCACACCAATATGAGGAAACAAGTCCATTACTTCAGCTACAACATCAGTAATCGTTTCCTTCAGGGGCTGAGAATAAAGAGTTTTTTCTTTGTTGAAGTCGAAGATAAAACTACCATTGCACAGGACAGCTGGATCGCTTACCGGAGTCCATTCGATAAACTTGGAAACTGATTCACTGTTCCGCCCAGTGCAAAAGGTAAACCTTCCACCTCTGTTAAGAAACTGTTCTATAGCATCGATATTGCTGCGCGGAATGCCATAGCCAGCTTCAAGCAGGGTTCCGTCGACACTGCACACAACAAGATAATCTGAAATGGCGTTTTCTGAACTCATATCACTGTTTCCTTATTCTATCCAAGAATTGTGTAAAATATTCCGGTAGGTCCGCACTGAATTCCATATATTCTCCTGAAGTGGGATGTACAAATCCGAGGACGCCAGCATGAAGGCACTGACCCTCGAATTCCTTTTCTTTCTTCATGGTACCATATAACTGATCCCCTGCTAAAGGGTGACCCAAATACGCCATGTGAACTCTGATTTGATGTGTCCGACCGGTTAGTAGGTGCAGTTCAAGAAAAGAGTATTTTTCAAATTCCTCGACAACTGTGTATTCCGTAATTGCCTGCTTTGAATTGTGTTGTGTAACACAATATTTGATCCTGTCATTCGGTTTCCGCCCGATGGGCTCATCTATAACACCTGAAGGCTCGCGGAAGTGGCCGTGAGCAACAGCATAATACTTTCTGGTAACAGAATGAGCGGCAATCTGCTCAGCAAGACGATTATGAGCAGTGTCAGTTTTGGCCACCACCAAAAGGCCACTGGTGTCCTTGTCGATACGATGAACAATCCCTGGCCGTTCCACCCCATTGATTCCTGACAGTTTTCCGGAGCAATGAAAAAGAAGAGCATTTACCAATGTTCCGTCGGGATTGCCTGCTCCAGGATGAACGACCATACCTTTCGGCTTGTTAACGACTAATAGTTCCGCATCTTCATAAACGATCTCGAGCGGAATATCCTGAGGTTCAACATCAAGAGAGACAGGCGGAGGAAGGAGTACATGAATGGATAATCCAGGATCAGCCTTTCTGCTCTTGTCAGCAGGATTCCCGTCGATCAAAACAAACTCCTGACTAAAGAGTTTTTGGATGTAATTTCTTGTAAACCGCTCTCTTTCTTCTGGAAATGCAGACACCAAATAATTCTGAACCGCCTTATCAAGACGGCCAGTCGAATCAGAGCCGAGAATAAAATCAATTGTCTTCGATGTCTTTTCCATTACGGTAAAAAAATATATCCTCGTCCTTCGAACGGAGCGTGCAGACCACCAGTATCGCAACTCCGATGTTCACAAGACAATCCGCAAAATTAAAAATCGGAAAATCGATGAACAAGAACATCAGATAATCCGTTACAGAATGAAGAAAGAAACGGTCATAAAGATTTCCGATCGCTCCAGCAGCAATCAAAACAAAAGCAGCTTTGATCCATTTGCTCTTGAAACGTTTAAACAACAACGCGAAAAGCAGGAGAAAGGAAAATAAAGCGGAGACAAGACTCAACAGCATCGTATGTCCGGACAGTATCCCAAATGCCGCACCGGTGTTCCCGCCCTGAAGGAGTTTCAGCCCTATAACTTTAGGAATCAAAACCAAAGAATTCCCGTCAGAAAGATATTTTTCTGCCAGGACCTTCAAGACTCGATCTATGCCAACTAGGGCAAAAACAGCAAGAATAGAATTCATTTCTTTTAAGAATGCAGCGGTGCAGATGACAGCACCGCTGCATAGATCATTATCCTTTATTTGATCGGTATAAACATACAGAAAGGACAAAATGAATGAAGATTGAAAGGGAAAAACATTCTGTTTCCCTCCTCCGATAACATACGAAGTCTCAATCAAACATTTTTATTTTGTAAAATCGAATTTGTCGCCGAAATCGAGATTGCCAAAACGGGACTTGCGTTCTTCAGAAGGTTTTTCTTCAGCTGTTGCCCGAGGAGCAAATCCCTCATAACGGAATTCGTTAACTTTCTCTTCCGCTACATCAGCTTCTTTTGCCAATTCTTCCACTGCTTCATTAACGAGTTCAGCAGTTTCCTCCACTACGGGATCTGCAGTCAGTTCCGGTTCCGGAGCAACTTCAGCAGCAGGTGCCTCCGCGGCAGGTGCACTGTCCTGTTCAACAGGAGTTTCAACTTCTTTTTCGGCAAGCCCGGACTCGATGTCATTTGGCAGAGAATTCAAAACTGCCAGATGGGACTTATAAATGTCGAGCACCTTATTCTTAAACTTGGCAACTTCCTGCTGCATGCGCAGATAGTTCTGTTCTTCAGTAACCACCCGGCTGTTAGCACTCTCAAGAATTTTCTCCGCTTTCTGCTGAGCATCTCTGATAAGAATCTCACTGGTCTGGCGAGCTTCTCCAAGGAGGCTCTCTTTCATTTTCTCAGCATTGAGCAAAGCATTCTGGAGAAGTGTCTCCTGGCTCCTATACTCTTCAAGTTTTTCTGCGATTACGATCATCTTGCTCTCAAGATCTTTTTTCTCACGTGTGACCTTTTCGAGAGCCTGATCTTTTTCCTGAAGCATGGACACTGTTTCTGTCTGGAAAGCTTCAAGTTCGCTGGCAACCTTCTTCAGGAACGCATCAACGTCCTCGACAGAATATCCGCGACGAACAGTCTCAAAGGAAGTTGTACGAATATCTTTTGCAGTTAACATGTTCAAATCTCCTTCACAGATTCAATCATTCAGTCTTAAAAATATACGCCGCTGTTCTCGAGTTCGTCCAGGATATCACCCACTACTCCAACATTATAAGGAGTGATAATGAATGTGCTGTTTGCAACACGCTTGATCTGTCCGTCAATTGCATAGGCAACGCCACTGAGGAAGTCAAGAAGTCTGCGTGATACTTCTTTATTTGTAGACTCAAGATTCAGAACAACAGTCCGGCGATTGATCAGATGATCTGCGACGATACTGCCGTCAGCATAAGCTTCAGGCTTAACAAGAACAACTTCCAACTGCGTAGTCGCATTAATATTCACGATCTTATCATTCTTCTTCTCAGATTTCTCTCTTGTTTTTCTTTCCTGAGGCTTAGGATCTTCCGTCTCAGTCTCGAAATCCTGGAAATCATCAGAGACCTGTCCTTCTTCATTTTCGAAGCCGAAAAATTCTTTTATTTTATCAAACATCACTATCCTCCTAGTATTCCATTAAACTCTAATAATTATCCCTTTTTTCCATGGTAAAGTCAATAAACGAGGCGAAAATATGACCTCTGAGAATCGTGTATCCACTTGTAGAACATCCTTTCTGGCTCCAGTCTAATCTTCAACTATTCCTTTTCTTTTTCCAAAGAAACCCTTGACAAACAGCATGCATAGAGTATAAGATTTTCTGGTGAAGCGGAATTGTGTAAAGGTAGCACGACAGACTCTGACTCTGTTTGTGAGGGTTCGAATCCTTCTTCCGCTACCAACGTGCCGTTGGATCATGATCCAATGGCATTATTATTCGGGGTGTGGCTCAGTTTGGTAGAGTGCTTGGTTCGGGACCAAGAGGCCGCGGGTTCGAATCCCGCCACTCCGACCAGTTAAAACCGTCGTTATGACGGTTTTTTCTTTTTGTCCTTTTCCCCTTTAACCCTGAAATAATTATGCTGTCTTGCTTTTTCGAAATTGTCCTTTATAATATTTTTGACAACATACAAGAACAAAACGTTGACGGAGGTTTTTCATGCCAGAATTCACCTATGAGATCGTTGAGCAGGTCGGCATTCTTTCCCAAAACACAAATGGATGGTCCAGACAGATCAATCGGATCAGCTGGAATGGAAGAGAACCGAAATATGATATCCGCGACTGGGCACCGAACAATGAAAAAATGGGAAAAGGAATCTCCCTCTCTGGCGAAGAACTCCAGATCCTTAAAGAGATCCTGAACAGCATGGATATTTGAAGATGATGTACACAGAAAACCACGAGAGATTCCTTTCTATTTTTCAGCAGTATGTGAAACGGGAAGGTTCCGATGCATTACTTGACTGGATGGAAAAACGGACCGATTTTTTTGAAGCTCCTGCAAGCACAAAATTCCATGGTGCCTGCAAAGAAGGTTTGCTGATCCATTCTCTCAATGTCTATGACCTGTTGAAAAAGAGAAACGATATGGATCATGCCGACAGCGAAGAGACGATAGCCTTGGTAGCCCTTCTTCATGATCTGTGTAAGACGAATTTTTATAAAGAATCTACCCGGAATGTGAAAAATGAGAAAACCGGTCAGTGGGAAAAGGTCCCTTATTACAGCATTGAGGATCAGTTCCCCTACGGACACGGGGAGAAATCCGTATACCTCATTGAACGTTTTCTGCGGCTAAAACCATTTGAAGCCATCGCAATCCGCTGGCATATGGGCGGTTTTGATGATAATGCAAGAGTTGGCGGGTATAATGTCGCAAACACATTTACGAAATATCCGCTGGCTGTGAAGCTTCATCTTGCGGATCTTGAAGCGACTTACCTGGTTGAAGGCGGAAACCGATCTGTCTGACTACTTCATACTGATTGCAGCCCTGACAAATGTCAGTGGCTGCTTTTTCGTATAATATGGCTCCACGCCTGATGCAATAATTCAGTGCATCTTCGTAGAAGCGTTCTACAATTTTCAGATTACTTTCCCCAATGATAGAAGTATCAGCTGCCTGAATGCAGGCAGCTGATACTTTTTTCTTAATATGCAAAACTATTTTTCATCAGGTGAAACTAGCTCTTCCAGAGTTGAATCATCTTTTCTATAAGCAATTTCCACCCCTGCACCTTTAGTCGGATAACCTACATTGTAGCCGAGTCTGCTCTCCAGTTCGCTTACATACTGTCTCAGGGCAATAATCTCATTATCCCTCTGAGACAGTGAGATATCCCTCCTGACCAGTTCTCCGTTCATCGTATTAATCCGAACTTCATATTCGAGGACTTTATGGCGTGCATCACTGATTTCCTGTTTAGTCTGATTCATGATTACATCGCGTCTGCGCAATTCTGCAACAGCGTTGTTGTAACGCTTGACCACATTCTCAATAATCTGTCCTTTTTCATCGACCTCTGCCTGAAGATTGGCAGACCGTTTCTGCAATGCCTGAACAGCAGAGCGGAGTTGATTGATCTGTTTACCAAAGAGTTGGTTCTGCTGATCAATCTGATTTTTGAGTGCAGAAATACTTGACTCGTAATCCGCAATCTCTTTCTCATGGGACGCTTCCAGTTTCTCAAGACTCTCCTTGTACTGTTCGTACTGTTTCTGGAGTCTTCTCTGGAGATCGCGCTTCCCAGATTCATGATTTTCCTCGGTCTCAGCAAGACTCTGCTCAAGCCTTTGCATCAACTCACCGTAACGTTCCTGCTCCTCCTTCAGCTTTGTTTCCCACTGCCTGTCGCTTTCGTCACGGTTCTTCTTCTCTTCCTGATACTGCTGTTCAAGAGAACTGATTTTTCCTTCGTAGAAACTCTTTTTCTCACGGTACTGATTCAGGATTGAGAGTACTTCACGTTCGCGTCGAGCAACTTCATCCTCATATTTCTTCTGGAGCGCTACGATGCTTTCTTTATATCCTGCGATTTCAGACTGATACTGCTCAAGTTCAGCGCTTCTCTCAGCACTCTGAGATTTTTCATTCTCTACGCTGCTTTCGAGATGGTTGATATTTTTTTGATAATGGTCGATTTCTTCCCGATATTCCTGGAGTTTTGCGATACTGAGCGTACGAAGATCCTTCTCTGACTCATACTTCTTTTCAAGTTCCGCAATATTCTCCTCGAAAGCGGCAATTTTTGCAGCATAGTCATCACGCATATCAGAAATAGTTTTTTCCTGATTCTGTCTGCTAATCTGATAAGCTTTCTGCAGTTCGGACAATTCCTTCTGATATTGATCCATATCTGCAGCATATTTTCCACGCGCTTCTGCGAGGCCACTTTCTGCCTTGGCTTTCTCCTCCTCGTTCTGCCGTTTCAGTTCTTCTATATTGAACTCATAAGCGCTGATCTGTTGTTTGTGCTGAGATTCCATCTCTTTCAGATCAGACTCGTGATTCTCTTTTTCTGTCAGATACTGCTTACGCAACGTGAGCATAGCAGTCTCATAACGGTGAAGTTGCTCCTCGTGCTTCTCTTCCACTTGCTGAAGATGAAGTCTGGACGCGGCAGATTCTTCTTCGACCTGACGTTGTAGTTGTTCGATACTATTCTGAAAACTCTCAACTTCTCCGGAATGCTGGTTCCTGAGTTCTTCTATGCTTTGAGCATAAGAATCCCTTTCTTCCAGTCGTTTCGATTGAAGCTCATTCAGATTCTGCTCGTAGTCTTCTTGTTTTTTCTGCAAGTCGGAAAGAGTTTTCTTGTAATTCTGCCGTTCTTCTTCCTGCTCTTTCTCTATTCGGGTCAGTTCTGCCTCGTATTTTCCTATCTCCTCTTTGTAAGAACGAAGTTCCTGAATACTCCTTTCATAAAGAGTAATTTCATCATTGTATTTCCGCTCCAATTCGGAGATGCTGCTTTCATATTTCGAGACGTTTTCCTGATTTTCCCGTCTGAGTTGCTCAACAACATCCTCTTTTTCAGCTAGTTGCTTTTCAAAAGAAGCTCGGATACTCTGAATCCCGCCCTCATACTGTGCAGCCTTACTCCGATAGGCCTGCAGTTCTGAAAGCACGTTCTGAAGATTCGTCGACTCACGCTCGTGGATTCCCTTAAGCTGAGAAATCTCATCCTCAAACTCCCGGATCTTACCCTGATGCTCAGATTCCAGTTTTTCCAATTCCTGAGCCTTCTGAGATCTTTCGGCTAACAGGGTGTCTTTAAGCGTCTGAAGTTCGCCTTCATACTGACGATTCAGTTCCTCCAGATCGGAATTCCGTTTCGAATCGAGTTCCCTTAGAGATGCTTTCAGTGAAGAAACTTCGGAATCGTATTCATCCTTGCGTTTGTTCAATACAGACTGAAGCAAAGAAAGCCTGCGCTCATACTGTTCCTGCTGCTCACGGGCTTTTTCGACCATCGTCTCCTTCTCCTCCAGTGAGGTGCGGAGATCCATGATCTGTTTTTCCTTTTCGGATTCAGTTTTATCAACGAGTTTGGTAGTTTCAGCGAGTTTAGTGCGAAGATCGTTAATCAGTGCAGCACTATCTGATACTCTTCGTACATACTGCTCCTGTTCTTCCTTTGTTTTTTCAACGAGTGCTTCTTTTTCCTCGAGAGAAAGGCGCAGCTCCATGATCTGCTTTTCTTTCTCCAATTCGGAATTATTTACGAGTTCGTTCTGTTCAGCCAGTTTAGCGCGCAGATCATCGATCAAAGCCGAACTGTCGGATACTCTGCGCTCATATTTCTCCTGCTCCTCTTTCGCTTTCTCTACAATGGCCTCTTTCTGCTCGAGAGAAAGACGGAGATCCATGATCTGTTTCTCTTTTTCCGCTTCCGTTCTGCCAACAGATTCAAGGCGCTCATTCTGCGACGCGAGTTGAGAGCGAAGCTCATCAATCAGAGCGGCACTTTCTGCCGTTCTGCTCTCATACCGTGTTCTTTCAACGATTATTTCACTTTCAAGTGCAGAAATCTGGGAAGAGAGATCATCAATTTCCTCCTTCTGCGCCTGGTTCCCTTCGAGAAGGCTCTGGATCCTCTCCTCAAGTCGAGATACATTGCCTTCCTTCAGATCCTGATTGCTCTGTCTCAGTTCTTCTATCTCTTTCTGGGAAAGAGACGCACTTTCCATTAGCCTTGTGATCTCAATTTCTTTCTCAGAGACAGTATCCTTGAATTGCGAACGGGCATTATCAAACTCATCCTGAATTTGATTTGCCTTGTCGAGTGCCTTCTCAAGCCTTGTCTGCAGTTCAGTCTTCTCTTCAAGCTCAGAATTGTACTTTTCAGCGAGAGCATCAACTTCCTTGCTGAGACCTTCTATTTTTTCTTTATAGGAATCCTCAATCTCATGGAAATCACTGACATATGAAATCTCGGACAGCACTTTGTCCTGCATGCCATTCAACTGGGCATCCATCTGATCCGAGTGCTCTTGGAGCACGGCGTTCACCCTCTGAAGGCGTTCCAGAGATTCATTCAAACGCCGTTCTTCTGCTGCAAATTCAGCATAGAGGCGGTCGATATACTCCATTACCGCCTCTTTATTGAAACCAAAAATAGACGTGCGGAAGGAATTCTTTCCATCCGCCGTCACATTTATCATAGCACTACGCTTTATTGGGCTTTCTGTTTTGTTGATCTCAGCAGCCATTCTATCCCACTGTCTCTTTATTTTCCAGACTTGATAAGATTTCTGACACCGCCCACAGCAACCTTGATCGCCAACTCAGTATCATGATCCTTGTCCTGCGGGAGACCGGCAGCTTCACGTTCCTGATTCCATACGCAAAGCATAACAGCACCTGCCTTGGCACGCAAAGTCTGGGAAACAGTGAACAATGTTGCTGTTTCCATTTCCGAAACCATCGCGCCGCCCCTGATCCATGCCTGCCATTTGTTCAGCAATTCATAAGAAACAGGCATACGCTCCGGATCGTGCTGACCAAAGTAAGAATCCTTGCACTGAGCAATACCGACATGGTAGTGACCATCCGCCAGTTCTCTTGCTGCATCCCGGAGAGCAACCGTACAATCCAGATCCGCTACTGCAGGGAATTCGATCGGGAGGTACTCACGGCTAGTTCCCTCAGCACGTATTGCAGCGTTGATGACTACAACATCACCAGCAAGAACAGGAATCTGCATTCCACCGCTAGTACCGATACGAATAAAGTATTCGATTCCGATCTGGTGCAGTTCTTCAATAGCAATGGCAGTAGAAGGACCACCAATGCCGTGACTGCATACCAGGACCTTTTCTCCCTCCAATACACCCAGGAAAGACCTGTATTCCCGGTTGAAAGCAAGTTCCTTAGCGTTCTCAAGATGCTGTGCGATTTTGGGGACACGGAACGGATCGCCAGGCATGATTGCAAAACGGGCACCTTCCAGATCCTCTCTAGATAATCCGGTATGATACATTACGCCATTATCATTTCCACCATGTGCCATTCTTTTATCCCTCAACTTTCGCTATTAGTCGTCCAAATCGTTCTTGGAGCTTTTCCTTGACTGGAGGATCTTGAGAATGTCATCAAAATCCGTCAAGGTCCAATCATCCTTCACTTCTGATGCAGGTTCATTTGTAGCAGGCTTCTGCTCAGGCTGAGCCGCTTCAGTTCTGTTTTCAGTCTGAGGTGAAACTAACGGTTCAGGCTTGACTTCATTAACTACAGGCGGCTGAGGAGCTACAGGATTAACCGGAGCAGGCTTTACATCCAGCATCTCATCGAATCCTGTTGCGATAGCCGTAATGCTCATCTCATCATCCATTTCGTCGCTGAAAGCAACACCCCAGATGATATTTGCCTCAGAATCAGCTGCTTCTTTAAACATGTTGGCGGCAAGTTCGACATCATTCAGATCGATATCAGCAGACGCGATGATATTAAGAATAATACCTTTTGCTCCATCGATTTTTGTCTCAAGAAGAGGGCTTTCAATTGCCATCGTGGCTGCAACACGCGCCTTATCTTTCCCCTGTCCACGCCCAACACCCATATGAGCATAACCCATATTACGCATGACAGATTCAACATCCGCAAAATCAAGGTTGATAATACCGGGAACATTAATTACGTCCGAGATGCACTGCACGCCCTGACGAAGAGTATTGTCAGCCATATCAAATGCATTCTTAAGTGTAATCGGCTCGTCAGTTTCCAACAGTTTCAAACGATCATTCGGAATGACCACGATTGAGTCTACGTGCTTTCTCAGTTCTGCAATTCCCTGTTCAGCAACGCGCATTTTCCTTCTGCCTTCAAAAGAGAAAGGTTTTGTGACGATAGCAACAGTCAGGATGCCTTGCTCTTTCGCAACTTCAGCAACGATTGGTGCAGCACCGGTTCCTGTGCCGCCGCCCATGCCAGCAGTTACAAACACCATATTAGCGCCTTTCAGCGCTGCAGCAATTTCCTCTTTACTCTCTTCGGCAGCACGACGTCCTTTTTCAGGGTCTCCGCCTGCACCAAGACCGCGTGTCAGTTTGTCACCCAGTTGGAGTTTATATGTCGCACGGCTGTATTTCAAAATCTGGCTATCTGTATTCATGGAAATCAGTTCAACACCCTGAATCCCTGAGTCAGCCATGCGGTTGATTGCGTTTCCACCGCCTCCGCCTACGCCTACGACTTTAATGTTAATCTCATATTGAATCTCATCATCAAGTATAAAATTCATTGGCATGTCTGACACTTCCTTTTTAATGATTGAGTGTATTAATTATCTCACTGTACACTATAACATAATGAGTGGACTAATTCAAACCACAGCCTTTCAGAGAATACTACAAACTTTTTTCTTGAAAGACTCAAATTCTTCTTCAGAAAGAGGAGAAAAAGTCGCTTTTCCAGCAACGGACAGATCCAGTTTTCCTCTGTCACTCTTTGACAACTGATTCATGACCATCTCCTCCAGCATTCTGATTTTCCGCTCCATATTGCTGGATGTTCCCAGTACCGCGTAAATCCTGTCATCATATATAATTTCGAGGTTAAGCTTATCCGAAACATTCAAAGCCGTTGCACCAGAGAGGATGTTATGTGACTCCATCTGATCCAACAGATCTAGGAGATTTATTATGTGGAGAGGATCTTCATCAGACAGGATCTCTCCAGGAGAAAGACTAACCGGACTGATGCCGTATATTTCCAATGCCTTTCCGCTATACTGTTCGGATGTCCTGATAATCTGGAGCGTTCTGGAGAGAAAAAGATATCCTCTAGTCTGATAAGGCAGTACCAGTGCATTATCCGCTTCAGTAACCTGGATGGTCACCATGGAAGGAAGCGTCCGCTTAATTGATATCTTAGCTACATAGGGGAGCGTTCCGGTGATACGGTTTTCAACGCTCTTCGATGTGAAACCGAACATACTGTCATTTACCTGAAGTCCGGAAGCATCAATGATTTCCTGTTTCGTATATATTTCCAGTGTTCCCTTCACATCAATTGCTTTTATATGGAAAAACAGGGTAAAAGTAACCACAACACCGGCAACAAGCAAAAGAAACACAAGAACTGCAGCGATTCTTCTTAACAGAAATCTTCCTGCAATTCGGGTGTTTTTTTGAGTATTTGTCTGCTTGTTCAGTAGACTCATTCCTTTACCAGACCGATCACTTCCTGATAAATTCGATGAGCAGAATCCGTAACTGACAGTTTCTTTGCATTATTTCCCATCTGCAAAAGTCTTTCCCTGTCAGAAGCAAGTTTCAGAATACGGGAGGCAACAGCAGAATAATCCATCTCTTTTTCTTGTTCGATTACGGCAGCACCGATATTACTTAGAGATAGAGCGTTGTAATACTGGTGATTTTCTGCCACATACGGCGAGGGAATCAAAACGGATGCTTTTCCTGTCACTGCCAGTTCGCTGATGGTAATTGCACCGCTCCGGCAGATAACCAGATCTGAAGCTGCGAGACAATCTGCCATATCATCGATATACTGACTTACTCTACACGAAAAATCGGAAGTACTCAAGTTATTCTTCTTCAGTGTATTCTCAAAACCGTCAGTGTCGATCTCACCGGTCGCATGGAGGAAGAACAAGTCATCCCTGCCTTTTGCCTGGGTAAAGACATTCGCCATGACCTGATTGATCGTTGAAGAGCCTAAAGAACCCCCAAAGGAAAGAATACAGGTCTTTTCATCCGTCAGACCGAACTTTGCCCTTGCACGGCTCCGATCGGCAATTGCGACTTCAGCTGAAACAGGATTGCCCACAACAATCGTTTTCTCAGGATAGCCCAATTTGTCTTTCCCATCCTCATTTGCGACAAAAATCCTGTCTACTCTTTTACTGAGCAGGCGGGATGTCACTCCTGGGAACGAGTTCTGCTCATGAATCGCGGTTGGAATGCCAAATCTGGACGCCTCACGCACGACCGGTCCGGAAACATATCCTCCAAATCCAACGACAAGATCCGGCTTAAATCTACGCATGAGATTTACACAACTAATCGTAGATTTCCCAAGGCAGTAGACTGTTCGAAGATTATATAGAACATTACGGACAGTCATTCCCCTCTTAAATCCGTGAATATCGATGGGATAAAATGAAAAATCCGCAGCCTTCACAAGACGGGATTCCATTCCGTCCTCCCGCCCTACAAACACGATCTCGGAATCAGGCTGATTTTTTCCGAATTCCTGAGCAAACGCCAAAGCCGGATTAATATGGCCTGCAGTTCCGCCGGCTGCAATTACTAATTTCATATACTATCCGGTACTTCTTCCCGAAGTGAAGTACCTGAACCTCCAGTATTCTTGTTTAGCGATTAATCTTCAAGGTCATATTCCGCAAAAATATCTTCAGGCTCCTTCGGCTCCTCTTCTTCAACGGAATACCTCGCGACAGAAAGCAGCACCCCTATTTCGCACAGGAGAAGGAACAGAGACGTTCCTCCCTGGCTGAAAAAAGGCAAACCGATACCCGTATTTGGCACTAATGACGTAACAACAGCGATATTCAAAGAAGTCTGCACACCGATCTGCGCAATGATACCCGTCACGATCAGTGCCCCGAATTTATCTTTCGCATTTCGGGCGATTTTGATTCCCCGAATGATGAATACCAGGAAAAGGACCAGGATTAGAAAAGCTCCGATAAATCCAAGTTCTTCACAAACAATCGAGAAAATAAAATCGTTCTGAGGCTCAGGAACATAGAGCTGTTTCTGACGGGAATTGCCAAGGCCGAGACCGAATAGTCCCCCGCTCCCGATTGCGATCAGTCCCTGGTTCACCTGATATGCCTCGTCCGAGATATCTCCTCCTCCCACATTAGTCAGGATGCGTTCTACTGCATAACGGAATCTTTCAACTGTAAAAACCACAGTTGCCAATATCGGGGTCGCTATAAGACCACCTAGTAAAAAGAAACGAATCTTGCATCCCCCGACGAAGAGGACAATACAACCGATTGCCAGGATAAGCAGTGTCCCGGAAAGATGAGGCTGAAGCATCATCACACCAACAACTGCTCCAAGGATCATGAAGAAACGCATAAAGCCCAATCCAAACTGCCCCATCTTTTCCGGCTGCATCGAAATAAGATGTGCAAAAAGAAGAACAATTGTGAACTTTACCATCTCTGATGGCTGAAAAGAAAAGCCTCCGAAGATGATCCACCGCTTTGCATTATTAATCGGAGGCATCGTAAGCGTCATGGCCAAGAGGCCAAAAGAACCCAAAAACAGCAACCAAGCAAACCGATGATATATCCTGTACGGAATATATGAAATCACCAGCATGGCTATATAACCAAGAGCTGCAAAAATCGCCTGCTTTTTGATGTAGTAAAAGCCACTTCCATGAAGATACAAGCCATGGGAATACCCAGCGGAGAACATCATCACCAAGCCGATGACAGTCAGCAACGTCGTCAGCAAGAGCATTCTTCTATCTGTTCCATTTTTTTTGGTTAATGAGTTCGCCACGTTTGATTCCTCTCTCACAGCACAAATGCTGAAAGCACTGACAGCCCAGTTCCAACCAGTGCAATAAAGCAGAATACCGCTATGATCTTTTCCTCCGACCATCCACACATCTCGAAATGGTGATGAATCGGAGCCATTTTGAAAATACGTTTACCATGAGTCAGTTTGAAATACCCAAACTGAATAATATCAGATGCCGCTTCCATTACATAAACGACACCCGAAAGAAGCATCAGGGGCTGCATTGAAACGCCAAATGCCATCGCAACAACCGCACCGCCGAGAAACATGGAACCGGTATCGCCCATGAACACTCTTGCCGGCTTGAAATTCCAAAACAAAAAACCTATCAGAGAAGCTGCAAGTGCACAGGAAAACAACGTTGTTCCTGAATATCCAAGTAAAGCGGAAATAATGAAAAAGCCTAATGTTACGACAAATGTCACAGAAGAGGCAAGACCATCGAGACCATCTGTCAGATTCACAGCGTTCACGATT
>CAMKDB010000026.1 GCA_946411155.1 uncultured Faecalibacterium sp. | reverse complement strand
ATCTGCCAACCAAAGCTGTCGATCCCTATCCAAATGGTAAGCTATCTCCCCGACGAATCTACCGGATTCCTGTTCCCTCAGGTATCGGTAAAAGCGCTTTCCGTCATTATGAATCACCCAGTGATCGTACCAACTGTTCCAATCAGACTCGGGAAAAAGGATCGTTCCGCCCCAGGAATGATTAAAACTCATAGTTGACTCATCTTCAAGAAGCTCTTTCCGGAACCACAGTTCCCTGAGTTCGGGTATATGAAGAATGACCATATTTCATCCTCTTTCTGAATATCATCCGCAAGATAATATCTATAAACAGAAACACAATGACAGTTGCAGCAGATTACATTCTTATCACAAAAAAAGGAGAATTGTGCGCAAACAACTCTCCTTTCTTATTAGTACCCTGCAAGGTAAGAGAATCTCATCCTTTTTTGGAGAGTTTGGGGCCCTGAGGAGTATCCTCAACAATATACCCGCGAGCGGTTATTTCTGCGCGGAGTGCATCCGCACGTGCGAAATCACGGGCTTTCTTAGCCTGTACACGCTGCTCGACCATTTCAAGGATGTCTGCAGGAATTGCTTCTTCTTCCTTCTTGAACCTGAAGCCAAGAACGCCTGTCAGAGTATCAAAGATATCCGCAGCATACTGAAGAGAAGCTTTAGACTGATCTTTAGCGGAATTGATATCACTGGCAAGTTCAAAAACTGCGGTAAGTCCGTTTGCCGTATTGAGATCCTCATCCATTGCCTCAATAAACTGATCACGCCGCATATCCGCTTTCCGGATCAGTTCCTCGCCGGTGCCGGAAGCATTCCTGATAGCGAACTCCAGATTGTCTCTGCAGGTATGGAGCCTCGAAAGCGCAGCCTTGCACTGATCCATGACTTCCCTGCTGAAATTGATCTGTGTGCGGAAATGAGCGCTGATTGCAAAATACCGAATGGCCTCATATCCGTATTCAGCTGCAACTTCCCGGACCGTAAAGAAATTGCCAAGTGATTTGGACATCTTTTTATTGTCGACATTGACATATCCGTTATGGACCCAATAACGAACGAATTGTGCGTCATTGCAGCATTCACTCTGAGCAATTTCATTCTCATGATGCGGGAAAACCAGATCCTGACCGCCGCAGTGGATATCCGCAGTGAGGCCAAGATACTTTCTGACCATTGCTGAGCATTCAATATGCCAGCCGGGACGTCCTTTTCCATAGGGACTGTCCCAGGATGGCTCACCGGGTTTGGCAGCTTTCCAGATTGCAAAATCCATCGGGTCTTTCTTCAACTCACCGGGAGCAATCCGTGCACCGGACTCCAGCTCATCCAAAGGCTGATGGGAAAGCTTTCCGTATTCGGCATCGCTGTGAACATCAAAATAGACGTCTCCGTTCTCTGCAACGTATGCGTGACCTTTCCGGACAAGTTCATTAATGATATCAAGTATTTCAGGAATATGTTCTGTCGCTTTCGGATGAACATCCGCGCGCATAATGCCCAGACCGTCCGCATCTGTAAAATACTCTTTGATATAACGTTCGGCAACTTCCTTGACAGTCGTCCCCTCTTCATTAGCCTTGCGGATCATCTTGTCATCGATATCCGTAAAGTTCTGAACAAAAGTTACGTCATAACCCCTATAAATCAAATATCGTCTCAGTGTGTCAAATACACAGGCAGCTCTTCCGTTCCCGATATGGATAAAGTTGTAAACGGTAGGACCGCAGGCATAGATTTTCAATTCTTTTCCATGCTGAGGAATTATTTCTTCGACCTCTCTGGTCAATGTATTAAATAATCTCATTCTTACTTCTCCAAATTCAGAATAACTAACGTAAGCGTATTACAAATGAGGCCGACCGTCAATCTGTTTCAAGCTCACCGGTCAGGTCAAGCCCGCTGCATCCTGTAATGTTCACCCGATACAGTTCACCCGGAACCAGATCATACTTAGCAGGGACAAATACCGCACAATCCTCTTCAGGCGCATCCATCTCGCCGCGACAACGGAATGCATTCTCTTCTTCTGAAAAGCCGTCATTAATCACTGTGAATGTTTTCCCAACTTTCTCCATCTGTCTGCGACGTGTGACTTCTGTCTGAAGGTCATAAAAGCGCTTTGCACGCTCCTGTTTGATCTCTTCCGGAATTTGCTCTTTCATCCTTGCCGCAGCTGTTCCTTCTTCCTCCGAATAAGCAAAACATCCCGAGCGATCCAGATCTGCTTCACGAACAAAATCCAGCAACGTTTGAAACATCTCTTCCGTTTCGCCGGGAAAACCGGCGATAAATGTAGAACGGATGGTCATATCCGGTATTACGGAACGGAGTTTTCGGATCAGAGCAAGATTATCATCATAAGAACCCGCTCTCCCCATTCTCTTTAGAACGGCGGGGTCTGCATGCTGCAGCGGAATATCAAGATAATGAGCAATCTTGTCCTGCTCCCGGATCACCTCGACAAGTTTATCCGTGATCTTTTCCGGATAAGCATACAGGACACGGATCTTCCACAGCCGCCCGATTTTGCATAATTCTTCCAGAAGCTCAGAAAGCCCATAATCATCATATAAATCCTTTCCATATGATGTCGTATCCTGAGCTACCAGTATAATTTCCCTGACACCATAAGAAACCAGTTTCTCGGCTTCCCTGAGAATCTCTTCCCGTTTCCTGCTTCTGTATCTTCCCCTTATTCCGGGAATTGCGCAGTACGTACAGTGATTGTCACATCCCTCTGCGATTTTAAGATAGGCGTAATGGATAGGCGTTGAGATCAGACGCTCTCCATCGAGAGGCAATGATAACGGACACCGCTCAAATATATGCTCTTCCCCGGCAATGGTACGATCCATTATTTCGACAATCTTGCCGTTCTGACCGATTCCGACAATCGCATCTATCTCCGGAATCAGTTCCTTCATTTCCTCACCGTGGCGCTCCGAAAGGCAGCCGGTAACAACGATCTTCTCGATATTGCCGGACTCTTTCTCGCGAACCATATCAAAAATCGCTTCGATTCCTTCTTCCTTGGCCGCAGCGATAAAGCCACAGGTATTGATCAGCGCAATCTGAGCTTCATCCAGTTCTCCGGTGATGGTATATCCTGCCTCTTCCAGTTTGTAACAGAGCTGTTCTGCATCGACACGATTTTTATCACATCCGAGTGAAATAAAGTAGATTTTCTTGTTTCTGTCAGGAATCATCATCCAACACTCCGTTATTGATTTGACCAAGCACTCTGCGAATTGTTCCGGGCTGAAACCCTTTTCTGGCAAGTGCCGCATAAACACTCTGTTCCCCACCGTCTTTTCCCAGTTTGGACAGATACTTTTTCTGAACTAGTTCGCGCACTGTTGATTCCTCGTCAACTTCGATCGTCTCTGTAAGCAGATCGATAATATCCTGCGGGATTCCTCTCTGTTTCAGTCTGATCCGTATCTCCATCCTGCTTTTTCCTTTGTGGATCAGTTCCCTGACAAAATCTTCCGCATACCGTATGTCATCGAGAAGGCCCAGTTCGGTCATTTTATCTGCCACGGCACATGCGGTATTCTCATCAAAAGTACGTTCAAGTTTTTCAATCAGTTCTGATCTGGAATGATTCCGGTAAGAAAGAAGTCTGAATGCCTTTTCTTTCGCCTTGTTAAAGTCACTTTCTGACAGAAGGACTGAGAGCATTTCGGGAGACACTTCCATTCCTTCTTTCAGAACATATTTGACCAGAATCTCCTCATCTACGGAGAACTGAAAAATATCATCACAAAAAAGGGCATATCTGCCCTTTTTCGTCTGTTTTATATCAGTAAGAATCATCTTATTCTAAACGATCAGTCGACATCGATGTCGAGGGACGAGACATCGCCTGTACGGCCGTTTCCAGTGCTTTTTGCTCCTTCCTCCATGATATCCTTTGTAGATACGATCACATCGGAAACACTGGTTTTTGAAGCATCTGCAGAAGGCTTATAGGATGGGAGCAGTTTTTCTGCATTTGCCCTAACCTGCTTCTCAATCTTATCGCAAAGTTCCTTGTCCTGTTCCAGCAGTTTTCGCACATTGTCACGCCCCTGACCGAGCCTGGTATCTCCATAATAGAACCAGGCACCGGATTTCTGGACTATATCCAGTTTGACCGCAAGATCCAGGACTTCGCTATTCTTGGAAATACCCTTCCCATAGATCATGTCGAATTCTGCCTCACGGAAAGGCGGTGCGACCTTATTCTTTACGACACGCACACGTGTGCGGCCGCCATAAACCTCAGTGCCATTCTTCAGAGCCTCAATACGTCTGACATCCAGACGGACGGAAGCATAGAACTTCAGTGCGCGGCCTCCCGGAGTGACCTCAGGGTTACCGTACATCACACCGATCTTCTCGCGCAGCTGGTTGATAAAGATGCATACCGTATTCGACTTGCTCAACACACTGGTAAGTTTTCGGAGGCCCTGTGACATCAACCGTGCCTGCATACCAACGTGTGAATCACCCATTTCGCCTTCGATTTCCGCTCTGGTCGTCATTGCAGCAACAGAGTCGATCACTATCACATCGATAGCGCCGCTGCGGGCAAGCGCTTCCGCAATCTCCAGAGCCTGCTCACCGGTATCCGGCTGTGCGACAAGAAGTGTATCCAGATTGACACCTAGATTCTGCATATAGACAGGATCCAACGCGTGTTCCACGTCGATATATGCCGCTTCGCCACCCATTTTCTGGGCTTCTGCCACGATGTGCAACGCCAAAGTCGTCTTACCGGAACTTTCCGGTCCAAAGATCTCGATGACCCGTCCACGCGGTACACCACCGACGCCAAGCGCAAGGTCCAGGGAAAGAGAGCCTGTGGGGATTGCTTCAATATTCAGCGTGGCATTCTGCCCAAGCTTCATGATTGAACCTTTCCCATAAGCTTTCTCGATCTGGGAAATCGCTGTCTCCAATGCTTTCTGTTTGTCTGCCATTCTATCCATTCTCCCTATAGTAAAACTTTTGTTCTACATGTATAATATCATATTCCGTACCTACATGCAAGGTTACTGAACACATGTTTCGCTGTAATGATTGCACACTTCTTTCAAGCAACAGCGCTCACAATCGGGTCTTCTTGCTACACAGCAAGCCCTCCCATGAAGTACAAACCGATGGCAAAGATCATTCCCACGCTTCGGCGGAACGATTGCCCGAAGATCTCTTTCCACCTTTTCGGGATTCTTGCTGCCAGTAAGTCCGAGGAGATTACTGATCCGGATACAGTGAGTATCACATACGATGGCAGGTTTTCCGTAGATGTCCCCTACGATCAAATTTGCGGATTTTCTGCCTACTCCCGGAAACGTCAGAAGCGTATCGAGATCATCCGGCACAATAGAATCATATTCGTCAACAAGTTTCCTCATCGACGCCTGAACGTCACGCGTTTTCGTCGCACCGAGCCCGCAGGGACGAATCAGCGCCAGAAGGTCCTCATAGTCGGCTTCCGCAACAGCTTTCGGTGACGGATACTTTTTAAACAGTTCTGCAGTGACGATATCCACTCTGGCATCAGTGCATTGCGCAGCAAGTCTGACTGATATCATCAGCTGCCAAGCTTCTTCATAAGTCAAGGTGCATTCTGCGAGAGGATATTCTTTTTCAAGGGCATCGCAGACATACAGCGCTTTTTCTTTCAAGTCCATGCGGCACACTCCTTTCACCCGATTATTATACATTCTTTCGGCAGGATAATACAGTTTCGCCATCTGTGATATAATTGAACAAATTAGGAGTTTGGAAATGAATAATACACCTTTGGCATCACTCTTAAGACCGGATGATCTGGATCATGTCTTCGGACAGCGGCATCTGCTTGCCCGGGGACAGATTTTCCGAGAAGCAATCGAATCAGGAAGAATACCCAATATGGTTTTCTACGGTCCATCCGGAGTCGGAAAAACGACCGTTGCAAACATTATCGCCAAACGAAGCAATATGCAGTTATATAAGCTCAACGGAACCAGTGCTTCCATCAGCGATATCAAAGCCGCCATCGCAGATTCCAAAACCCTGCTTGGACTCAATGGGATCCTTGTTTATCTTGATGAGATCCAGTACTTCAACAAGAAACAGCAACAGTCTCTTTTGGAAGTCATAGAGAACGGAGATATCACTCTTATTGCCTCAACGACAGAAAACCCGTTTTTCTATGTATACGGTGCTTTGCTCAGCCGCTGCACTGTGTTTGAATTCAAGCCGCTTTCATGGGAAGATGTTGCTTTGGCTGTTGACCGCGCCATGGAGCTTCTTTCAGAAGAGGAGCGGATCAAATACAGTATTACCTCTGAAGCCAGGGAATATCTTTCCAGATCAGCGGGCGGTGATGTCCGCAAGGCGCTGAATGCTATCGATTTCATATCAGTTGCACTTAAAAGACCGGAAATCAAGACTATAGAAATCGGTCTGGACCAAGTCAAGCAGGTCACAGAAAAAGCATACGGAACCTATGACAGAGAAGGCGATGAGCATTTTGACCTTGCATCCGCTCTGATGAAGTCCTTGCGTGGAAGCGACCCGGATGCCGCTGTCCATTACCTCGCACGCTTTTTGGAGGCCGGTGATATTATCACTCCATCCCGCCGTTTGCTTTGCTCCGCCTGTGAGGACATCGGGCTCGCATATCCTCAGGCAATCTCTGTTGTCAACGCCTGTGTTCAGGCTGCAGAACGTCTCGGTCTTCCTGAAGCCTATCTTCCCCTTACTGAAGCAGCCATATACCTTGCCACTCTGCCGAAATCCAATTCTGTCACTATGGCCTACGGAATGGCTTCCGGGGATGTCAAAAAAGGAAAAGGCAAAGGATTTCCCCGCTGTCTGCAGAACGTACATGCGGATTCTGCTGAAATTGAGGACAAAAGGCAGAATTATCTCTATCCTCATAACTTCCCACAGCACTGGGTACAACAGCAATATCTGCCTGACGATCTTGTCGGGACCACCTATTACGTTCCTGGCGACAACAAAATGGAACAATTGACGAAGAACTATTGGGAAGAGATCAAAAAATAGACGAATAAATCTATTAGCTTTTTTGTGGCCGCACATGTGTGCGGCCACTGTCGTTATTGAAAAAAGACTGCTGTCATCAGAATGACAGCAGTTCTTTGATACATATGGAATTGCTGAGTTAGAACTTTCCGCTCTTTCCGGAAAAACCGCTGGAACTGACTGTTGTTCCTCCGAAATGTCCTCCGCCTCCGCCTCCACCGGAATGACCGGTGTCTCTCTGAATAACGCGTCTGCTGGTAGAACGGTGCAGGAAATGTTCATTCGAAGCATAAAGTGAAAGTCCGCGGTCAACGTATCTGTTTGCATTCGTTGCTGTCCGCACAGTCTTGCTCTTTGAGCGCAGGATCGAACAGGTCACAAGCGAACCAATAGAACCCGGGAACAGGAACATCAGGAAACGTTGGACATAGTCTGCAAGTGTCGGTTTATACGGCTCCACCGGATAGGGGTCCACAGACGGGTCGTCAGGGATCCAGATATCAACAGGCGTACCTGATTTTGCCGCATCCAGAAGCCTTGCACTTTCTTCAAGATAATCCTCGAATCCACCGTACCAGTCATCGTAATGGAAGTCGTCCTTGAATTCGTCGATGATCAGGTCCTTACCGTAGTCGGTGAATGCATAGTTCGCAAAATCGCCGTATGCAATCAGAGCAAAATCCCGATCGTCCATGCTTAGCATTAGCAACTGTCCGTCCCGCCCGCTTCCATAGCCGAAATCCATGCCGGTATAGATGTTTTCCGCCGCAGTTTCGGGTTTTTCATCATTTGTATAGTCTGTAAAGTCATCTACCGTTACAATATACAGACTGCACTCATATTTGTCGGAAATCTCTTTTGCGCGCTGATTCAGATGATCCCACTGACTTTCTGTGAGCAGATTCGCGTCATCATATACAAAATAAGACGGATCTGCCCTGTCTTCTACATCTGCAAATATTCCAGGAACACAGGACAGCGTGAAAACAGTTATCAAAAGGAACGTCAGCAGACGAATCTTTCTTCTCATCATCACATCTCTCCTTTCCTAGAAGAAGAACGAAAGCAGAAAACCGACAGCAGCTACGCCGATACCGCCGAGCAGCGTTGAAAGCCAGAATCTGCCTTTATCGACCGGAAGATCTCCGATCAGTTTTCCGGTCTGCCCGTTCATCGCGAAGACGTACCGATTTCCTTTCCAGTTCGTAGTAAGCAACCAAACCGGCATTAACGCATAATGCACTTTCCCCGGAATGATCCGGTATTGTTCGCTTTCGACCTGAACCGTGGAAAACCCCATAACGGTTTTGTCGATCTCATTCCGTGCGGTAGCCTTCTCCCTCTTCGTGATCCGATCTATCTGATCCAGAGCCTCGATGTCGTATTTATCCGCCATATAACCCGGAAGATAGCCGGTAGAGAATGGCTTCAGTTCCGAATAATCATACGGTTCAATGGAATCCATATGCGGATCCGGAAGTTTGGAAGATGCGTCGCCGGGAACATGCTCGAATGAGATCGTTCCGCCGCGATGAACCCTGTAGTGGTCTGTAGTCGTGACTTCCTCATCTCCGGAACGGTAAGTATGAGAACGGGTCGTATGATAGACGATATCCGCTGAAACCTGACCGTCATAGAGCCAGAACGGAGCGTAGATCCCCTTGATTTCCTCGATATGGTTGTCATCGTGAAAAGCCTTGGGAAGGAAATATTTTCCTTTGTAATATTTCTTCAGGGCTTCGATTGCAGCCTTCTTTTCATACCGGAACGGGATTACATAATCCGGTCTGAGGGTGCCTGTCAATTGTCCGGGAACAATCGTGGGATTGCCGCAATAAGGACAACTTGTCGCCGCGGTCGTCGCATCACAGATGAGCTCAGCACCGCATGACGGGCAGTTATACTGTTTCAGATCTGCTCCCTCACTGTTCCAATCCTGCTCGATGGAGGAAAAGTCCCATCCGTCAATGTTTTTGGACTGCTCTTTCTTTTCTTCTGCTTTCTGTTGTGCAGCAACAGCCGCGGCATCCTTCTCCGCATACAGATCTTCTATCTGACGGATGCTGAATTCACTGCCGCAATAATCACAGGTCAGACGGTCCGTTCCGGGAAGGTAACGGAGAGGCCCATTACAGGAAGGGCATTTGTAGTTTGTAACCTCTGAAGGCATGTATCATCTGTCTCCTTTATCAAAAGTGGCAGAAAAGCAAGATGTGCTCTCTGCCACTTTCTATTCAATAACTATTGACCGAGTGTGACAGTGCTTAAGAAATCTTATACAAGGTCATTCGCATCAATCGGATCACCGCAGTTCGGGCAGAAGTTCGGGACAGGCTCACCCGCCTTTGATTCCCAACCGCACTTATTACATCTGACTCTTCTAGGCGCATCCGGTTTTCTTGTTCCGCAATGAGTGCAGAAGTTGCCGTTATTTACTGTATTGCATGTCGGGCAGGTCCAACCGGCAGCGGGAGCGGCGGGTTTCGCAGCCTGAGCAGCGGCTCCGGCAGCAAAGAGATCAGCAACGGTGGATCCCGCAGCCTGCTGAGCCATACCGTAATTCATGAATCCGACTGCTGCGCCGCCGGGATTCTTTGCAGCATCCTGCATCGCCTGAGCAGCGGCACCGGCCATGTGAGCGCCAGCCATGGTAGGATCCTTGAGCGTCGCATTCAACTGGAGCTGTTTGATTCTCTCTTCATCTTCCTCAGAAGCCTTGATGCTGGAAACACCAATCTTCTGAAGTTCAATACCGCGGAAATCTTTCCAGTTTGCAGTAAGAACTCTCTTCAGTTCATCAGCAAGTTCAACAGTATGAGCCGGAAGTGCGCTGTAGCGGATGCCCTTGTCGCTGATTGCGGCAAATGCAGGCTGCAGGGCGGTAAGCAATTCGCTCTTCATCTGGCTGTCAAGCTCGTCTCTGGTATAAGTGTTGACAAAATTAGCACAAACATTTGTGTAGAAAAGCAACGGGTTGACGATCTTGTAGGAGTACTCTCCGAAGCAACGCACGGAGATATCAACATCCAGATTGATCTTTTCGTCAACGACTCTGAACGGTACAGGAGAAGGCGTGCCGTATTTGTTGCCGATAATCTCTTTTGTATTGAGATAATAGATTCTCTGATCTTTCGGCACCGCGCCGCCAAACTCAAAACGCTTGCCAATAGTCAGGAACAGATCTTTAAGTCCGTCAACGAACTTTCCGCCATCGAAGAAAGACGGTTCCGTGGACGCATCATATACGAATTCGCCAGGCTCAGCACAAAGGTCAACAACCTTTCCCTGCTCAACGATCAGCATGCACTGACCGTCGGCAACAGCGATTACAGAACCGTTGGAGATGATGTTATCCTGAGAGTTGCTTGAATTGCCGGTGCGTTTTCTGCCGCGTACGGCGAGCACATCGTTGGGAAGCGCATCACAATAAAAATAATCTTTCCACTGCTCAGACAGTACATTAGAAGCAGAGGCAAGAGCCGCATGAATAAGACCCATTTTATGAACCTCCTTAAAAGGGATATTGAACGAAATAGATCCAGCATTTAAAAACGACTCAAAATCTATCGAGTTTATTATATCAAAATTTGAATATGGTGCAATGATTTCGCACAAATCTAAAACTTCTTTTAATCTTTGGAAACAATTTGTTCTTATTTGTACCCTGCAAAACAACGCGTTCTGTTTCTCCGATCTTTTTCAGAAAAAGTTCTTGCAATACGCTATCCCCTGTTATATAATATTCTTCGCGACGGACAGTTAGCTCAGCTGGTAGAGCATCCGCTTGACGTGCGGAGGGTCATAGGTTCGAGTCCTATACCGTCCACCAGGCAAAAAGAACCGGATTCTTAATAAGAATCCGGTTTTTTATTTCCCCAAATGACCCGGTTTATGAAAAGACCGGGTCAAATTCTATTTTGAACTCTGGGGTCAGTTCAGTTCAGAAAGGAATGTCGCACTGGACGTATCTGAGGTCATTACCCAACCGCCGAACGGCGAAATGCTGTAGTCCACCACCGCAGGACCGTCCGGTACACAGTTCCGCTTGAACTGATTGTTGAAAAACCTTTTTACGAACTGTTTCAGCCACTTGCGGATATCTTCCTCTGAATAACGGCCTTCAAACTCTTTCAGTCCATTTTCTAGAACGTCTGTCACAGAGAGGCGATCTCTTACGAAGGAAGCCAGGAACGTGTCCAGCACTTCATAAGGTCCGAGAATATCTTCCGTCTTCTGTGCGATCGCACCGTCTACTGCAGGTTTCAGTTCGGGGCTCACAGGCGTATCAATGACATCGAGCAGAACCTCGGAAAGCTGTCCGGAGACAAGATTATTCGCTTCATAACGAACGATCTCCCTAAGGAAGGTTTTCGTGAGGTTACAGTTCACATTGTACATGGAAATATGATCCCCGTTGAATGTACACCATCCGAGAGCCGCTTCAGACATATCCCCTGTCCCCAGCACAATGGCATTCTCCATATTCGCAAGATCCATCAAAACCTGTGTGCGTTCCCTTGCCTGTGCGTTTTCATATGTTACGTCAGGCGTCTTGCCGTCGTGTCCGATATCTTTCAGATGCAGCTCGACCGATGCACGGATAGAAATCTCACGGAAAGTAACTCCGCACAGTTCAGACATCTTCTGAGCATTGCTTTTGGTACGGCTTGTCGTGCCGAAGCACGGCATAGTAACAGCGATCAGGTTCGTCCGTGGATATCCGAGGATATCCATTGCATGTACGCCGGCCATCAGCGCCTGAGTAGAATCCAGACCGCCGGAAATACCAAGGATCAGTTTCTGGACCCAGATCTTCTTCAAACGCTGTGCCAGTCCCTGTCCCTGGATCTCAAGGGCAAGGGCGCATCTGTCAGGTTCCAGGACGTCGGGAACCGAGTCAGATGACGTATCCGCCAGGAGCATCCCCCTTTCAAAGGGAGGAACGGATCCGATATGTTTTCCCCCGCGGTAGCATGCCGCATAACCGGAACATACTCCCGCACCAGTGGACTCAGATACATCCGGCGTTACAGCCAAAGCCGCTTTCTTACTTTTTCTGGTATAGGCAGCGAGTGTCTCACGAATAGAGGTAATCCTTCCTACCGCTTCTCTGGATGAAGTATATACGAGAGTAAGATCCTCGTTCTCACCACCATCCAGTTCTTCTATCCCCTATGCTATCCGGATGGAAGAGCCATCGATCTGAAGAGAATCGCAGACATAGACCTCTGTTCCGTCTGAAAGCCTGTAGATCCCGTTCTCCCCTTTCCATGGTCTGAACCATCTCAGCAGTTCTGTTTCCCCGGAATAATCAGTTCTTGGTACGACGGCAAGAATCTGACCCCCGCCTGCAAAGAAAGCAGTCTCATAGACCGCCCCTTCCAGCAGAACCGGGGCGGAAAAAACCGCAATAAGTCTCTTCCCATCTGTCCGAGCAGTCAGTTCCATCACAGATGCGAGCGCAGTATCCAACAATCCCCTGTTCAGATAGAGATCTCCGCAGGAGCGACTGGTAACGCACAGTTCCGGAAGGAAAAGCAGATCAGCAGCCTGGTCTTCTGCCAGGTCGACTGATGCCGCGATTCCGTCCGCATTGAAAGCTACATCCGCAACGCGAATATCCGGTGCAAATGACGCCAATCTCCAGTTTTTCATTCTGATAATCCTTTCCCGATTTATTAGAATTTCAAAGGTTCAATTAAGCCAAGTTCGTATATAATGAATAATAAAGTTTGTTCGGAATAATGAGGGATAACATGTATCACCTATTGATTGTAGACGATGAAAAAGAAATCTGCAATTTGATTCAGAAATATGCAGAATTTGAAGGCTATGCCATCACCTGTGCCTACGACGGGCTTCAGGCTTATGAACTATGCAAGAAGACCCATTTCGATCTCATCATCATGGACGTCATGATGCCAGAACTTGACGGGTTTTCTTCAGTCGCCGCGATTCGGAAATTCTGCACTACGCCTGTAATCATGCTCTCCGCACGTGGAGAAGAGTACGATAAGATCCACGGTTTTGAACTGGGGATAGACGACTACGTTGTTAAGCCATTCTCTCCAAAAGAGCTTATGATGCGTGTCGCGGCCGTGCTTAAGCGCTCGTCGTCAACTGCAAAAGATGAGAAAAGCGGAAACGATATCTATACCTATCTGGGACTGACAGTTGATTTTGACGGCCGCATTGTCAGTGTCGACGGAAAACGCCTTGATTTGTCTCCAAAAGAATATGATTTGCTGTTTTATATGATCCGCAACAAGGGCAAAGCCCTCAGCAGGGACACGCTGCTTTCCGATGTCTGGGGTTATGACTATTTTGGAGCCGACAGAACGCTTGACACCCATGTCAAACTTTTGCGGAAAGAACTTGGTGACTACGCCAGATGCATTGTTACTGTAAGAGGAGTCGGATACCGTTTTGAAGAAGCATAAAATCAGTCTGTTTGCACGTACCGCTGTCTTTTTTCTTTTATTCTCCATTCTAACAACATTGCTTGCTGCATTGTTGCAGTCTGTTTTGCTGCCGGAGATTTACGAAAAAACAAAAAAAGACGCAATGCATGACACACTTACAAGCGTGATCTCCGGGATATCTCTTGACCAGACAGGACTTCAGGCAGTTTGTAACGACGCTGCAATTTATTATGGTACTTGTATCATCGTCACTGACAAAAATGGAAATATCATCGTTTCTGCAAAAGGAAACCCGGTATGCGCGCTGCATCAGATGAA
The DNA here is from genome assembly GCA_946411155.1 of uncultured Faecalibacterium sp. Classification (GTDB taxonomy): domain Bacteria; phylum Bacillota; class Clostridia; order Oscillospirales; family Ruminococcaceae; genus RUG11783. The sequence continues at coordinate 5,012 of CAMKDB010000026.1, read as the reverse complement.
CCGTACGCAGCTAGAAGATCTTTCCAGACAGGCCGCAAGGAACGGCGGTTCTCTTCTCTCCCGACTCGATGTCGTCCTGCCGGATAAACCGAGTATTATTTTCGGGCAGAATAATGCCCGCTACGGCTCCAAAAACACGCTTGAAAGTCTTCTCAGTGTAACAATCGTATCCAGTGATATCGGCGCAGACAAAGTCATATATGTCAATTCTGTCACGTCTCCTGTAAACGACATTACCCGGACAAATCGTATTCTTCTCGGGATCGTCCTCACTGTGATGGCAGTATTGTCGGTCGTGATGGCAATCGTTTTCTCGGGTTCTTTCTCACGTCCTGTCATTGAAATGAACCGGGAAGCAAAAAAACTCGGAGACGGACATTTTGATGTTCTTTTCGAAGAGAAATCCGGAATCCGGGAAATCGATGAGCTTGGTGCCTCTTTGAATGCCGCAGCAAAAGAACTCGGAAAAGTAGATCATCTGCGCACGGAACTGCTGGCAAACGTATCTCATGATCTCAGGACCCCGCTTACCCTGATTACAGGGTACAGCGAGATGATGCGGGATCTGCCGGGTGAAAATAACGAAGAAAACCTGAATGTGATCATCAGTGAGTCCAAGCGTCTGAGCTCTCTCGTCAATGATGTTCTGGACATTTCTAAATATCGGTCAGGCTCGATTGATATCCATCCGGTTGAGTTCAGTATCACTCAGGAAATCAGATCTGTAATAGAGCGTCTGACACTTCTGGACGACAAAGATAGATTTGAATTCCGGTTTCACCCTCGGACAGAAGCGTCAGTATTTGCGGATCAGAACGCGATCGAGCGTGTCCTTTACAATCTGATGCTCAACGCGGTAAACTACAGCACTACATTGGCGCTGGTCGAGATTCACCAGACAGTTCAGGACAATACCGTCAAGATAGAAGTAATCGATCATGGTGCGGGGATCCGTCAGGAGGAATTACCATACGTATTTGACAGATATTACCGATCTTCAGATCCGCACAAGCGTTCTGTTATGGGTACTGGTCTTGGTTTATCGATTGTCAAAAGCATCCTGGAAGCGCATGAGGCCCAATTCGGTGTGATCTCCTCGCCGGGATCAGGAAGTGATTTCTGGTTCACTCTTCCCGCTACGTCCGAAAACAAATAATCAATCACAACAAAAAACGGAACCATACTGAAGTTTTGGTTCCGTTTTTTATTTGGAGAATACCCCTTCCACCAGTATTTTGATACCGATTGCTATCAGGATTAGCCCGCCGGTGACTGAAGCGCCGCTGTACAGGTGCTTGCCGATCATGCGACCGAGTTCGATTCCCAGAACGCAAAGTACAAAAGTGACGATGCCGATCACAGAAGCACAGACAAAGGCCTCATTGAATGCATATTCCTCAATAGCAAAACCAACAGAAAGAGCATCGATCGCAGTCCCGATCCCCTGAGTGATCAGTGTTGCAGGAGTATAAAAGTCCCGCTGAACCGCTTCGATCGGCTTATTCCTGGAAAGGATCATTTCCCTTCCGATCCAGCAAAGAAGCCCGAAGCCGATCCATGGAACCGCTTTCTCGAAAAGTGAAAAAGCCTTCGCTATCGTGTGTACGCACAGCCAGCCGACGACTGGCATAATAAACTGAAAAAATCCAAAGACAAAGGGAATGACCATTTTCTGCTTCCTGGTGATCAGCGGATTGGCAAGGCCATCGGCGACAGAAACCGAAAAAGAATCCATCGCCAGAGCAAGTCCCAGTAATACACTTGTCGTCAAAAAAACAAATGAATGCATCTCATTCTCCTTTAAACCAGAAGATTTTCACATATTCGAGATAAAATGTCAACAAAAAACCCCGTCGTTTAGACGGGGTTCCGAACTGTTATGCTATCAGACAAGTTCGATCACAGCCATCTCGGCTGCATCGCCGCGGCGGGGACCTGTCTTGGTGATTCTGGTATAACCACCATTGCGGTCAGCGTACTGCGGAGCAACTTCATCAAACAATTTTTTAGCCACGGATTCCTTTGTGATATAGGAATAAACCTGGCGTTTGCTATGAAGGGAGCCTTCCTTGCCGAGAGTGATCATCTTTTCGGTCATGGACCGCACCTCTTTGGCGCGGGGAACGGTAGTTTCGATCTTTCCGTTCTCAACTAAATATGTAACCATGGCACGAAGCATAGCTTTTCGGTGGTCACTGGTCCTACCCAGTTTTCTTGAACCGGCCATTGATTTTTCTCCTTACTGATTACTCTTACTCTTCAAAGACAATCCAAGAGAAGCGAGCTTCGCCTGAACCTCTTCAAGGGACTTTACGCCGAGGTTGCGGACATGCATCATATCATCCTCGGTTTTATTGATCAGTTCTTCAACTGTATTGATATTTGCGCGTTTCAGGCAGTTAAAACTGCGTACTGAAAGATCGAGTTCTTCGACAGTCATGTCGAACACCTTCTCCTTGCCAGGATCTTCTTTCTCAACGAGGAACTCGGTATCGAGTGTCTCACCGGTAAGATCCATGAAAAGATTCAGATGTTCGCACAAGACTTTAGCAGCCATAGAGACTGCCTCTCTTGCACTGATTGTCCCATCGGTCTTCACTTCCAGCGTAAGCTTATCGTAGTCAGTGATCTGTCCCACACGAGTATTTTCCACGGTGTAGTTCACTTTAACGACAGGAGTGAAGATGCTGTCGACCGGAATCAGACCGATCTCAGGAGCAATTTCCTGCTTGTTGCGCTCAGCGGAGACATATCCTCTGCCGCGGACAAACGTCAGTTCCATATTGAGTCTGCCGTCTTTGTTCAGCGTAGCGATATGTGCGTCCGGGACCAGAATCTCCAGTTCAGAATCTGCCTTGATACTTCCGGCAGTCACTTCACAGGGGCCAACAGCTTCAATGTATACCGTCTTCGGCTCATCGGAGTGAAGACGGGCGGTGATGCCTTTTACATTAAGAACGATTTCAGTCACGTCCTCACGGACACCTTCAATCGTTGAGAACTCATGAAGCACGCCGTCGATCTTGATCGACTGAACAGCAACACCGGGAAGAGATGAGAGCAGAACGCGTCTCATGCTATTCCCAAGAGTTGTGCCAAAGCCTCTCTCGAGAGGCTCAACGACGAAAGTGCTGTAAGAACCATCAGCCGACACATCAACTGTTTCAATTCTGGGCTTTTCTATTTCAATCATTATTATCCTCCAAGCGGCATGATTGCCAGTTTTGGTGCGTAACGAAAAAAGAATGAAACAGAAGGCGATACAACAAAGAGATTATTTGGAATAAAGCTCGATGATGTAGTGCTCTTCGATGTCAAAGTCAATTTCGGAACGATCCGGAAGCTTAGTGACTTTAGCAGACAGATTCTCAGGATCAATCTCCATCCAAACGGGCTTCGGACGAGCAGAGTTCGCTTCAACTGCGCCCTTGATCACCTCGATATCGGTGTGACGGACAGCAACGACATCTCCCGCTTTCACCAGATAGGAAGGAACATTGACGATCTTTCCGTTGACTGAGAAGTGACGATGTGTTACAAGCTGACGAGCTTCAGCACGAGAATTTGCAAACCCAGCACGGTATACGATGTTGTCCAGTCTGCTCTCGAGAATACGGAGCAGGTTGTCACCGGTGATGCCGGCCTGCTTGATAGCCATCTCATAGTATTTGTGGAACTGGCCTTCCAGAACACCGTAGTAGCGTTTTGCTTTCTGCTTTGTACGGGTCTGAACACCATACTCAGAGATCTTTTTACGTCCCTGACCATGGTCGCCAGGCGCATAGTTTCTGCGCACCAGTGCGCATTTTTCAGAATAGCAGCGTTCGCCTTTCAGGAAGAGCTTTTGGCCTTCTCTGCGGCACAATCTGCAGACTGAATCGGTATATCTAGCCATGAATATTTCTCCTCCAGTAATTATACGCGGCGTCTCTTAGGCGGACGGCAGCCATTGTGCGGAACAGGAGTGACATCCTTGATCAGGGTCACTTCGAGACCGCAAGCAGCAAGTGCACGGATCGCAGCCTCACGGCCGGAACCCGGTCCCTTAACATACACTTCAACCGTTCTGAGGCCATGTTCCATTGCAGCCTTTGCAGCAACTTCTGCAGCAGTCTGAGCTGCAAAAGGAGTAGATTTTCTGGAACCACGGAAGCCCTGACCACCGGCAGATGCCCAGGAAAGAGCATTTCCGTTCACATCAGTGATGGTAACGATCGTGTTGTTGAATGTAGCCTGGATATGAGCGCAGCCACGCTCAATATTTTTCTTTTCACGACGACGACGTGTCGTAACAGTTTTTTTGGCCTGTGCCATTTATTCTGCGCTCCTCCTTACTTCTTCTTATTCGCTACAGTGCGCTTCGGACCTTTACGGGTACGGGCATTTGTTTTTGTCCGCTGACCGCGTACAGGAAGGCCTTTACGATGACGTACACCGCGATAGCAACCGATCTCCACCAGACGTTTGATATCAAGGGCAACATTACGGCGCAGGTCACCTTCTACGATAATATGATTATCGATGTAATCACGCAGTTTCTGCTGATCATCATCAGACAAATCCTTGCAGCGGATGTCAGGATTGACACCGGTATCCGCGAGGATCTGTTTCGCTGTGCTTAAACCAATACCATAAATGTAAGTTAAGCCAACTTCGACCCGCTTATCTTTCGGCAAGTCGACACCAGCAATACGAGCCATTTAGAAATCCTCCGTTTATATTAGCGTCTATTAACCCTGACGCTGCTTGTGAGTGGGATTAGAGCAGATAACCATCACTTTACCATGACGTCTGATCACTCTGCACTTTTCACACATGGGTTTTACGGAAGGTCTTACCTTCATAAGTGAATCCTCCATCAATTCGGCGGATCATTTTGTCCGCCAGGTGATACGGCCTTTTGTAAGGTCGTAAGGCGACATTTCGAGCGTAACCTTATCCCCGACCAGGATCCGGATGTAGTTCATACGAAGCTTGCCGGAGATATGAGCATCGATGATGTGCCCATTCTG
>CAMKDB010000025.1 GCA_946411155.1 uncultured Faecalibacterium sp. | reverse complement strand
GGAATTTTGGATCTGTATTATAAACAGGAACTATGATGCTGATTTTGGGCATATAGTTCCTGTTTATAATACAGATCCAACATCTCTCTCAGGAATTTTGGATCTGTATTATAAACAGGAACTATGATGCTGATTTTGGGCATATACGGAAAAACAGTTCTTTCCTGTTCATCCCGCAATTCCTTCGTCAGATAGAATTCTTTTTTTATTGCTTTCAGTTTAAGATATCTGCCTACCACGTATTTCGCTGCAAAAACAGTCTGTTTAAGGCCTTCATTTTTCAGCATACGAACAGTTTTGTACAGATACTTCGTAACGACTGTGCTGTTAGCCCATGCGGGAACAGCTTTGGATCCCTTACCCATGAAAGACACTCCAAGCCAATGAATTATTTATTATTTTACCACACGTACAAGGATTAAGGTAGTCGCGCATAAACGCAGTGCATGCAGCAAACGATTTAAACACAAAGAAAAAGAGCACATCGAGATGATGTGCTCTTTCATAATCAAAACGATCAATCGTCGTCCTCTGCTTCGCGGAGATCAGCGGCCTCAGCGATAACCTTGGCTTCAAGGTTGCCAGGCAACGGATCATAGCGCAGGAACTCAAGTCTGAAATTGCCTCTGCCCTGTGTTGCGGAGCGCATATACGCAGTAAAGTCAAGCATCTCGGCTTCCGGAACTTCTGCTTCGATTCTTGTAAGGTTATCCTCATCAGGAGTCATGCCAAGAACACGACCACGGCGTTTCGTAATTTCGGACATCAAGTCACCGGTGCAATCACTGGGAATATAGGCATTCAGTGTGTCGATTGGCTCAAGCAAAGTGGGCTTTGCCTTGGCACAGGCAGCCTTATATGACAATCTTGCAGCAGATTTAAAAGCGACTTCCTTAGAGTCAACGGGGTGATATTTTCCATCGTAAAGAGTTGCGCGGAAACCAATCATCGGATAACCGGCGAGAACACCATGCAGCATTGCCTCGCGGATACCTTTCTCAACTGCAGGAATGAATTCCTTCGGAACAGTACCACCAACAACAGCATTAACGAATTCGAAATCTTCACCGGGGAGAGGCTCAAAACGCATCTGAACAACACCAAACTGACCGGCACCACCGGACTGCTTCTTGTGTTTGCCTTCTGCTTCAGCGGTTCCGCGGATAGTCTCACGATAAGCGATCCTCGGAGGCTGGAGTCCAACCTCAACACCGAATTTCTGTTTCAGTTTGGAAACAACAACTTCCAGGTGCTGTTCTCCAAGTCCGGAGATAATCTGCTGACCTGTTTCACTGTTGACACGGTAAGAAACGGTGCGGTCCTCTTCCAACAATTTCTGGATTGCGGAAGAAATTTTACCCTCGTCGCCCTTATTAACCGCAAACATGGACATACTCATTGTTGGAGCCGGGAAAGTGATAGATTTAACAGTGTAAAGGTTTCCAGCTTCACAAAGCGTATCACCTGTATGTGTGGAAGAAAGCTTCGTTACAGCTCCGATATCGCCAGCCGAAATGTCCTTAGTATCGATCTGCTTCTTTCCTCGAATTGTGAGGATCTTGCCGGGACGTTCATTTTCTCCGGAATTTGCTACTACGATAGCGGAACTGGAAGAAAGCGTTCCGGAAAGAACTTTGATGAATGAAAGCTTACCGACGAACGGGTCGGCGACAGTCTTAAACACATATGCAGCAAGGGGGCCATTCGGATCGGTTTTAATCTCTACGGAAGCACCAGATGCATCTGTTACCTCATAAAGGTTCATCTCATCAGGTGAAGGAAGCAGGTCCGTGATATTCTTGAGTGCAAGTTCAACGCCCTCGAGAGTCAGGCTGTCTGCTGCAACGACCGGATAAAGAGTCCCGTCTTTTGTACCTTTTTTGATTCCATTGATCAGTTCTTCATGAGTAAACGGCTCCTCCATGAAGTACTTTTCCATGAGATCATCATCAACAGAAGCAACAGCCTCATTAATATCGGCCATCAGTTCCTCAATGAAATCGTCAGAAGGAACAGCAACTTCTGTGGGCTTACCATTATTGTATGTATAAGCTTTGTTGCCAAGCATATCGACGAAAACTGTCTGCTTGCCTTCTTCGATGACAGGATAAACAACTGGGCACACAGCAGTGCCGAATTTCTCTCTGAGTTCAGCAAAAGTCTTCTTGAAATCTGCGTTCTCAACGCTTGTAGAAGTCACGAAGAACATAATGGCTCGGTGATTCTTTTTCGCAAGTTTATATGCTTTTTCCGCACCAACACCAAGACCGCCGCGAGCGGAAACGACAACAGCCACGCTTTCCGCAGCCTGAATACCTTCATACTGACCCAACTCAAAGTCAAAAAGGCCAGGAGCATCGAGCAGGTTCACCTTACAGCCATTGGCTTCAAGAGGTGCAACTGCCAGAGAAATCGAAGCTTTCCTTCTAATCTCTTCATCGTCGAAGTCCATTACTGTCGTGCCGGCTGCAACAGAGCCGAAACGGTCAGATGATTTTGTCAAAAACAACAGCGCTTCTGCAAGAGAAGTCTTTCCAGAAGAGCTGTGTCCAGCAAGCAAGAGATTGCGAATCTTATCTGGAGCAAATCCCATGAAATAAGTCCCCCTTATTGTGTTTCTGCCTTACGGCCATATAATAACGAATACAATTCTAACATAAGAAAAATCTATTTTAAATACCTTTTTTCTTACAAAAACAAGTCTCCGTTCCAAGGATCAGGAACGGAGACCTGACAATAATCCGTTCAGATTTTTTTAAAGAACAGAATAACTGATACCAGTATTGTCCAGGCTAGCTGGAAAATAAGCACCGTATTAGCGGATGTTGTAGTGATAGTTCCGGTAAGTGTCAGGAGCAATGCAAGGAAACATCCGATTCCGATACAAACCACCTCGAGAAGTGAGGCAAGATTGACCGACTGAAGCAATCGTTTACATCCAATCAGGCCTTTCAGGAACGCAGAAGCGGCTCCGCCATGAGTCATTGATGAAGAACTGGAAGAAGCATAATCCGTCTTTCGGGCAAGCTCAGGCATCGTGCTCTCACGGACAATCGTGACCATAGTCCGGGGAATATCGTACATCCGAGCGATCTTGTCAGCAGAAAGGATAAAGTCCCTTGTACGGACAATAATGCTGACGTTCTGTTTGACTAGTTCCTGCAACATGGACTGCATCTCTTCGTCAGGTGCATAACTGATAACGAACATGGCGTACAGCTTACCTGCTACTGCAAGATATATCGCGTCCCTGGTTGAAGTCTTGGTATATCTGTTCTCATAGTCGCGTGAAGGGACCTCGATCTCATGTGTTTCCAATAGTTCCCTTCTACCGACCAGAATACGGTTCTTGTCAACCCAGAAGCTGAATCCCAATCCCTCTTCGTAGACCACACTGTCCGTATCGAAAAGCATATCCGTTTTTCCCTGAATAACTTTCAGGAACATATGAGACATTGTGTCACAGGAATGAATCAGTACGGATGCCGCATAGAGAATTGCCTGATCCACTCTCTCTTTTTCAAAGGTCTTGATACCGTGCAAAAGGACTTTTTCCTTCGGGAAAAGTTCTCTGCCTTCAAGAACGACACAATCCGCATTCGAAATCTCTTCTGCAGCGCTGTATCCAGGAACCACAGTTCCAAGTTTGCTCAGTTTCGACTGAAGCGATGACAGCGGCAGGATCTCAACAAGCGAAGAAATAAACGGTGCGATAAAACAGGAGGAAATTGCTGCTGCCCGGACAGCAGCTGCAACATCTTTGCCCTTCAGAAGATAATACAGTATTCCGTAAACCAAAGAAGCGACGGCAGAAAGAGAAATCAGAAGATTGAAGTTTCTTCCGTGAGACAGTTTTGAAAAGGCATGGGACATGAAATTGTCAATTCTGCCGGCTTTTCTCTTGATAAGGACTGTTGGCTCTGAGAGATTCAAATCATGCGTAAGTGCATGTGTGAAATCGGAATTCGCCAAAACAAGAGAGGCGTAACGCTGAGGAGTTTCACTGATTTGCCTGTAGGAATCATAAAGTCTTTTGGAATCAAGGAAAAGTCCAAGCTGATAGAAGAAATACGCAAAAACAGAGACCAGAGAAGCGCAGCCTATCGTCAAAGGTTTAGAAGTCAGGAATGATACGAGCGCATCCAGGAAAGAAAGAACGACAGAAAAACTGATCAACGATCCCGGAACCGGTCTGGAACTAAAGAGAGAAGCAAGACTGCTTACAAAATCCTTAACGTTTGGAACGACAGCAAGAAGGATCAGCGCCAAATTCGCTACATAGAAAGCTCTCTCGGTAGAGAAAATAGGAATATTGAACACTTCAAGTAGGAGGTTAAGAAACAGCGTCAGGAAAGCAGCGACCCCAACGATTATTACCGCTCTGCCATTTCTGTTGTTCTGCTCGGCAAGAACATCAAAAGCATCCTGAGGTACTGCAGGTTCATTCTCTTTTTCTGTTTCAGTCGTTTCTTCAACTCGCTCGACTTTTCTGGTCCGATATTTCGTATCACTGTGTTCAACAACGACCTTGTCGCCAAAAAACTCACTGAAATCATCGTCCTCAGCAGATGCATTGAGAATCGTCTTGCTTGCAGCCTTTTCTTCTTTTTCAGTTAGTTTAATCCTTCCAGTAGCCTCGGTTGGCGCCTCTTCAATCAGAGGTTCTGCCTTCATATCAGGGATTTTGATATTGACTGTTGTCTGAGTAGGATTAAAAACAGGATGTCTCTCGGCTTCAGCCCTGCGAAGTTCTTCCGGAGAGGATTCTCTCTCCTTCTCTTCTGTCTCAGGATGCCCTAAAACAAAATCTCCCGTATAATCTCCACGGAACGCATCGAGAGAAAACGAAGGCGACGGGGTATCATTTTCTTTACCATCCGCATCTGTAACTGGTTCGGTCGATGCTTCGGCTTCCTTCTTTGATACGATTTCCAGTATCTTCTCTGCTTTGTTATATGAATAATCAACCTGCTTCGTCTCTACAACTGTGGCAGATATTCCCTTTTCCGTATAGTTTGGTTCAATCTTATCTTTCAGATCCTCGAGGATGGCTGTTACGTCGAATTCAGAAGAAGGATTTGTATTCAGCGCATCTTCAAGTTTCTTTTCGGATATTTCCTTGTCTTTTTCGATTTGCTCACGCTTCTCTCGAAGTTCCTGAAGCAGTTCGTCAAGATCATAATTCATCGATTTATGTCTCCCTTATCAATCTTTTGCCGCACGATCTCATAAATCAAAGCACTTGCGGCAGCAGAAGCATTTAATGAATTCACTTCACCGAATAACGGCAATGATACGCTGGCATCACACAGTTCTTTCACAAGTCTGGAAATCCCGAAGCCTTCGGAACCGATTACCAACGCAACAGGTCCAGTCAAATCAGTTCGATAGCAGTCACTGCCATCCATATCCGCGCAGTAAACAAAAATGCCGGTTTTCTTCAGTTCACGAATCGTAGAACTAAGGTTGGCTACACGTGCAATACGCAGATGACTGCAAGCACCAGCAGAAGAGCGATGAACGGTAGCATTCACTCCGACATTACCTCTTTTAGGTATTATTATGCCATGAACACCTGCACATTCTGCCGTACGGATGATTGCCCCAAGATTATGAGGATCCTCAATACCATCCGTAAGCACGATAAAAGGCGGCTCATTCTTTTCTTTTGCATAGTCAAGGATTTCCTTAACCGAAACATATTCGCAGAAAGAAGTGACTGCAGCAATTCCTTGATGCCTGGGATTGTTACAGAGATGGTCAAGTTTAACTGAAGGGATTCTTTTTACCGGCGCACGTCTCTCCTTTGAAAGCGCGATGTAATACGATGCCAGAGAAGCATCAACATCTGTGCTGATGTAAACGGTATCTACGGGTGAACTGCTTTTCAGCAATTCAGTCACCGCGTTCTTTCCAAATACGACTCCTGTCTCGGAATCGTTGACCACGTCATTATTTTTTGCAAATTCGCTCATTATTCCTCACAAGCCTAAATTATCGTTTTAGATTTTAACACATTTCAGAATAATAGAAAAGAACAGCAATCATGTAGGATTTCTGTTACTTGGTTGACTTATCTGAAATTGATATAATTACAATAATGATCTTCGTCTTCCCTATTATTATGAGTAAACTTTTAGGCAAATATCATTCCGAGAGGATTGACTTATGGATAAAATCGCAATTCTAATTCCATGCTACAATGAAGCGCTAACAATAGGAAAAGTAATCTCAGATTTTCGCGCAGCGCTTCCAGAAGCTGTGATCTATGTATATGACAATAACAGCACTGACGACACTTACACGCTTGCTGAAACTGCAGGAGCCGTCGTTCGGAGAGAACCCAAGCAAGGAAAAGGTAATGTATTACGCACCATGTTCCGCGAGATAGATGCTCAGTGCTATCTTCTTGTCGATGGCGATGATACATATCCCAGTGAGTTTGCAAGACCGCTGTGCGATGCCGTTCTCAACGCCCAATGCGATATGGCTGTCGGCGATCGCCTGTCAAGCACATATTTTACAGAAAACAAACGTCCTTTTCACAATTTTGGAAATGTACTTGTCCGCTTTCTTGTGAATCTGCTGTTCAGCGGAAGTATTGTCGATATCATGACTGGATACCGAGCGCTCAGTTATAATTTTGTTAAAACTTTTCCTATCGTCTCCAGCGGTTTTGAGATCGAGACAGAGATGACAATCCATACGCTGGATAAAAATCTGAACACTATCAATATCCCTGTCACTTATCGTGACAGGCCTGAAGGCAGTTCATCAAAACTGAACACTCTTTCCGACGGAATGCGTGTTTTACGTATGATCGTAAAATTGTTCAGAGATTATAAGCCCTTATTCTTCTGGGGTATTGTGGCACTGATTCTAATTCTTATTGCGCTCGCTTTGATTATTCCCATTCTTGGCGAATTTCACAGGACCGGCATTGTAGAACGGTTTCCCACCTTATTTATGGCAGGATTCATCGGACTCAGCGGAATCGTTGCTTTGGGATGCGGGATGATTCTTGACTCAATTTCCGAAAAAGAAAAACGCGAATTCGAATACCGCTTTCAGCAGACAGAAATGCAGAAAAAACAACTTCTGAAGGGAGGAGAATGTCAATGATCCGTGTCCTCTTCCGTGTTTTTCTGATAATCCTTTCTTTGTTCTGTTTTCAGAAAGTTTTCTCGATTCACCCAATGAGTCTTCTCCCTATCGGACTCATTCTTGCTTCCGCTTTGCTTTATCCAAATGCAAAGCAGGCATCAAAGCGTTCAAAAACGTCCGGAATCATCTGTGGTGTCCTATTTGCGTTGTTCTCATCATTCTCCCGTTACAGCGACTTCAGATACTCTTCATTTGCGGCATCTGTTTTTTATATGTTTTTGTTCGCTTCGGGTCTGGCCTCTGTTATCTCTGTTTTATTGATATGCCTATATGACGCTTTCGATTCCTTTTCACCGCACGCTCCAAAACGAATCTATAATCGCTGCTCCGTTTTCCTCTGTTCGTTTGTTTCAATCCTTCTCGTATGGGGCATTTTCTTTCTGGCATATTATCCCGGCATATATACAAATGACAGTTTCTGGCAGCTCCAGCAAGCATTAGGGGACAGCGCTCTTTCCAATCATCATCCCGTCCTGCATACACTGATAATGAGGGGAATTCTTTGGCTTGGTATGGCCATATTCCGTGGCAGTCTGACAGCTTCTACCGCCTTTCTCTCAGTAATTCAGATGACGTTTCTCGCCGCTTGTATGGCATATTGCGTCAGAACTATTTATGCTATCACCTATTCCACAGTTTTTTGTACGGTTGCTTCCCTATTTTATGCCATTGCGCCGTTTAATATCATCTTCAGTTTTACTCATCTGAAAGACACCTGGTTCGCCGGATTTTTCCTGCTTTTCTGTTCGCAGATCCTGATTCGTTTGTTTTGCCGAGATGATCTTAAACCTGATCGCGTCGATCTGTTCATCTTCTGCATCTCTTGCCTTGGAGTTGGGCTTTTCCGTTCAAACGGTTTCTATGCGTTGATAGTAATGGCGCCATTTATATTCTTTTGTTTCCGAAGTGAGAAAAGACTGCTCGCGGCTTTCATCACATGTTTGCTTGTGTGTATCTTGATCCTCGGGCCGATCTACAATCTGCTTAACGTCGTTCCGGTCGACCCCGTGGAATTCCTTTCCGTTCCTTTACAGCAAGTCTCCCGAGTAATGGTTGACGGGGGAAAAATATCAGAGAATGATTATGAATTGATCAGCAGAATAATTGAACCAACCCTGATCTCATCTACTTATTACAGCCGTATTTCCGATAACATCAAGAACCTTATCCGAACATCCGGAAATCAGAATGAACTGCTTGAACATAAGGCAGACTATTTTCTTCTCTGGCTGCGCTTGCTTCGCGATAATCCGATCTCATATGTCAAAGCATATGTAGAACTGACTGGAGGTTTCTGGTATCCGGAGATGACCGGGATCCCTTATGTTATCTATATGGAATCAAATCCCTATAAACTGTCGGTAAATAGTCTTCTCCCGGGGATTGCCACAGATCTTGCGTATCGTTGGACTCACAGCAACAATCAGCAGTCTTTCCTTGCTCCTTTTTTCAGCTGCGGAGGTTATGTCTGGCTTATGCTTGCCTTGTTCTCCTATTCCTTAACAAAGAAAGACAGCATGTATATCAGCATCCTTCCCTCAGTTCTCATCTGGGGAACATTGTTGCTGACTACTCCAGTGTATTGTGATTTACGGTATATTTACGCTGTTGTCGTTGTTATTCCCCTTTTCTTTACGATTCTCTGGAAAAAGTCAAATATATAATCTAAACAATTGACTACCAGATAGATAAGCCGGCAGCATTTCCGCTGCCGGCTCTCTATTTTAATAAAATGAAAGGGCAGGTCTCTCGACCTGCCCTTGGAAGAAAGCCAAATTGATATCACGCCTTAAGGCATTCAGCAACAGCAACTGCACAAGCAACGGTTGCACCGACCATCGGGTTATTGCCCATGCCAATCAATCCCATCATCTCAACGTGTGCAGGAACAGAAGAGGAACCTGCGAACTGAGCATCGCTGTGCATCCTTCCCATAGTATCGGTCATACCATAGGAAGACGGACCTGCAGCCATGTTATCCGGGTGAAGAGTTCTGCCTGTACCGCCGCCTGATGCGACTGAGAAATATTTCTTTCCGTTCTCATTGCACCATTTCTTATAGGTACCTGCAACCGGATGCTGGAATCTCGTGGGGTTAGTGGAGTTTCCGGTAATGGAAACGCCAACTTCTTCCTTAATCATGATCGCAACGCCTTCCGGAACATTGTCAGCGCCGTAGCACCTGACGTTTGCTCTTGCACCTTTGGAGAAAGGCCTTGTGTAAACTTCTTTAACCTGTTCTGTGTAGGGATCAAACTCCGTCTCAACATAAGTGAATCCGTTGATTCTGGAGATGATATACGCCGCATCCTTTCCGAGTCCGTTAAGGATAACTCTCAGAGGATTTGTACGAACCTTATTTGCGTTCAGAGCAATCTTGATAGCACCCTCTGCAGCCGCAAAGGACTCATGTCCAGCAAGGAAGCAGAAGCAGGAAGTCTCCTCGGAAAGGAGCATCTTCCCAAGGTTACCGTGGCCAAGACCGACCTTGCGGTTCTCAGCGACAGAACCGGGAATGCAGAAAGACTGTAAGCCAACACCAATGTTGGAAGCAGCTGTCGCAGCACTCTTGTCACCTGTGCGCTCCGCTTCAACCAAAGCGATAGCAGAACCAACTGTATATGCCCACTTAGCATTCTCAAAGCAAATAGGCTGTGTTTCCTGGACAATGGTATAGGGATCAATCCCGTGTTTCTCGCAGATCTCTTTGCACTCGTCGATCGAGGAGATGCCATAGTTCTTCAAGACTGCCAGAATCTTACTCTCGCGTCTTTCATATCCTTCAAAAGTTGCCATAAACTACTGCCCTCCTTATTCTTTGCGCGGATCGATATATTTGACCGCGCCGTCTTCTTCTGCGAATCTGCCGTAATGGCCAAGGGACTTTTCATAGGCTTCATTCGGCTCGAGACCCTTTTTGATGAAATCAGTCATCTTTCCGAGAGAAACGAACTCGTAACCGATAACCTCATTGTTTTCATCCAACGCCATACGTGTGCAGTATCCTTCAGTCATTTCGAGATAACGGACACCCTTTGCTTTAGTACCATACATGGTACCAACCATCGAACGCTGACCTTTGCCAAGATCTTCCATACCAGCGCCGATAACAAGGCCGTCATCAGAGAATGCAGACTGTGAACGTCCATAAACGATCTGCAGGAAGAGCTCTCTCATTGCCACGTTAATCGCATCGCACACAAGGTCCGTGTTCAATGCTTCAAGGATCGTTTTGCCCGGGAGGATTTCAGCTGCCATAGCAGCAGAATGCGTCATTCCGGAACATCCAATCGTTTCAACAAGCGCCTCTTCGATAATACCGTTTTTGACATTCAGGGAAAGCTTACATGCACCCTGCTGCGGAGCACACCAGCCAACGCCATGGGTATAAGCAGAGATATCGGACACCTCTTTTGCCATAACCCATTTCCCCTCTTCGGGGATCGGTGCAGGACCATGAAGCGGGCCTTTAGTCACCGGGCACATGTTTTCAACTTCTCTTGAATAAGTCATTTATTGAACCCCTCCTGTTAGTATTTCAACGTGATAAGTATATTTCATGGCTCAATTCTTTTCAAGTATGAAGCCAACTCATAGGAAGGAAAACCAACACTTCCGTGCCCGAATCTGAATAAACATGAATTCACCTCAACGTCACAAACTCAAACAAGTATCATGATATAATGTAAAAAAATCAACAGAGGAAAACTTATGTCCATCATAGATAAAATATTCGGAAGTCCAAGTGACCGCATTATACGAAAAGCCACACCGCTTCAACAGAAAGTACTTCAGCTGGAAGACAAATATTCTGCATTCTCCGATGAAGAACTTCAAGCCATGACGCCCTATTTCAAGGACCAATTGAATCAAGGCGCTACTTTGGATGATCTTCTTCCGGATGCCTTTGCAGTTTGCCGCGAAGCATCTTGGCGCGTTCTGGGGATGAAACATTTTCCCGTCCAGGTCCTAGGAGGAATCGTCCTTCATCAGGGCAACATTGCGGAAATGAAAACAGGAGAAGGAAAAACCCTCGTTGCAACGCTTCCTGCCTATCTTAACGCTCTCACTGGGAAAGGTGTTCATATTGTCACCGTCAACGATTATTTGGCAAAACGCGACAGCGAGTGGATGGGTAAAGTCTACAGTTTTCTTGGACTATCCGTCGGTCTTGTTCTTCCGGGAATGACCCCGGAAGAACGTCAGAAAGCGTATAACTCTGATATTACGTATGGCACAAATAATGAAACAGGCTTTGACTATCTGAGAGACAACATGGTCGGAGACCTCTCAAGAAAAGTACAGCGCGGACATGTATTCGCTATCGTGGACGAGGTCGACTCGATTCTTATCGATGAAGCCAGAACCCCTCTTATCATCTCCGGACAAGGTGATGAATCTACTGATCTCTATCAGAGGGCAGATGCCTTTGCCAAAACTCTTCAGAAAGAAGTAGTAACAGATCACGACGACAAAGAAGAACTGGAATCGGAAACAGCCGATTATATTGTTGACGAAAAAGCCAAAAGCGTTACGCTTACTGAACGGGGAGTATTCAAAGCTCAGCGCTATTTCGGTGTTGAGAACCTTTCAGACCCAGAGAATCTGACGCTCTCTCACCATATCAATCAGGCAATCCGTGCCAATGGTTTGATGAAACGGGATGTCGATTATGTCGTCACAAATGGTGAGGTCATTATCGTTGATGAATTTACCGGCCGTCTGATGATTGGGCGCCGGTACAGCAACGGGCTGCATCAGGCAATTGAAGCAAAAGAACATGTTCAAGTTGCAAGGGAAAACAAAACGCTTGCTACGATTACTTTTCAGAATTATTTCCGCATGTATGAAAAACTTTCAGGTATGACAGGAACTGCCATGACTGAGCGGGATGAATTCAATGAGATCTATGGTCTGGAAGTAGTCTCGATTCCGACTGACAAACCTGTGATTCGCAAGGACTATCATGACGTCGTCTACAAAAATCAGCGAGCAAAGTTTAATGCAGTTGTTGATCAAATCATCGAATGCCACAAGAAGGGACAACCCGTGCTAGTCGGAACCGTCAGTATCGAGAAATCCGAATTGCTCTCAGCGCTTGTAAAACGCCGCGGCATCGAGCACAATGTCCTGAACGCCAAAAACCATGAAAAAGAAGCCTACTATATCGCGCAAGCAGGAAAATTAGGGGCAGTAACGATCGCCACAAATATGGCCGGTCGTGGAACTGACATCCTTTTGGGGGGTAACCCGGAATATCTGGCAAAATCCAGAATGCGGGCTGAAGAGTACTCGGAGGAGCAAATTCTCGATGCAACTTCCTACTTCCATACGGAAGATCCTGAAATCCTTGCTCTGCGAGATCATTACAAAGAATTGCTGAGATCATACAGCGAAGAACTCGCTCCGGAGGCAGAGGCGGTACGTCAGGCAGGCGGTCTGTTTATTATCGGTACAGAACGGCATGAAAGCCGTCGAATCGATGATCAGCTTCGCGGAAGATCTGGAAGACAGGGAGACCCCGGATGCAGCAGATTCTATCTTGCTCTTGATGATGACCTGATGCGGCTGTTCGGTGGAGACAGAGTCACTACAATCATGGACAGCTTGGATATTGATGAGAATACCCCCATCGAAAGTAAAATGCTCACTAGCGTGATTGAATCTTCCCAGAAAAAAGTCGAGGGACGGAACTTCGCAATCCGTAAGAGCGTCCTCAACTATGACGATGTCATGAATAAACAGCGTGAAACGATCTACTCTCAGCGTGATATGGTGCTTGAGGGCAAGAACGTCCGCAGTAACATTGATCAGATGATTCTGGAATCAATTCAGGAGAATGTGTATACCTATCTTTCCTCCGATAATCATGCCGATTGGAAT
The DNA here is from genome assembly GCA_946411155.1 of uncultured Faecalibacterium sp. Classification (GTDB taxonomy): domain Bacteria; phylum Bacillota; class Clostridia; order Oscillospirales; family Ruminococcaceae; genus RUG11783. The sequence goes on along the minus strand of CAMKDB010000025.1, from coordinate 5,884 downwards.
CTTCAGGGGTTGCGTGATCATTATTTGGGTTGGCTTACAACACCGGATGACCTCCGGTTTTCCAAAGATGAACTATCCAGACTGAAACGTGAAAATATCATCGATCTGCTCAACAATCGCGCTCAGCAGATTCTCGAGGATAAAGAACGCCGGATCGGGTCTGATATGATGCGGCTTGTTGAACGTTTCTCCCTGCTTTCATCTGTCGACTCAAACTGGATGGATCATATTGACAACATGGATGAATTGAGGAAATCCATTCATCTTCGCTCGTATGCTCAGCACGACCCTGTCATTGAATACCGCAAAGAGGGTTATGCCATGTTTGACGAGATGATCGATACGATTCGGGAACAAACAGCAAAACGTGTCCTGATTTCCACGATCGTCCCGCAGAAACAGACAGAGAAACATGAACAGGAAGCCCAAAAAGCTGGAAACTCCGAAAGACTGCCTATCGTGAAGAAGAAAAAAATCGGAAGGAACGATCCTTGCCCATGCGGAAGCGGAAAAAAATACAAATACTGCCACGGTAGAAATCAAGGTAAATAAGAAAAAAGGCCACACAGATGTGTGGCCTAATTTATCTGATTTCTCTAGTTTGCTCTTGTTTCAACCTGTTTTATCAGGTTAAAAAGTGAAGAGGCCTGTTGGGGATAATCTTTTGACAGTTTTTCTGAAGAAGTGGAAAAAGCAGAGAGATCCGGATCTTCTTTCGAAAGCGAACCGTCAGAAAGGCAATCCTGCAGTTCCGCCTCGCTCTTGACCATGGAAGCGGTAACATATCCGTTATAGATATTGCTGGGAAGCGAAAAAACCTTCTCCTGATTTTTTGGATTGCTGCTGTAAACCATCCGGAACATTTTATAGACTGAAGCATTCAAATAATTTGTGATTTCTGAAACCAGTCTTTTGTTTGGATTTTTCAGGAGAAAATCGTAGAGTATCGTGATAGAATTAATAAGCAGTTTTTTACTTAGCGTCGGAAGCAGGCTCCCCTTGAACTTATTATCTTCAGCCATTTCTGTGGTATCAGGAATCTCATCAACGGAAAGTGTTAACCCGCTGCGGTCAGGGGAACGTCCAAGAAGATAATCACAAGAAACGCCATAAAACTCTGCGACTCTGACGACAAATGACAGCCCGCACTCACGAATACCTTTTTCATAGTGTGAAAGCAGAGCCTGCGAAATTCCAAGACTTGCCGCAGCTTCCTTCTGCGTCAAACCTCTTTCCTTGCGAAGCAAGGTCAATATTCGATTAAAACTATCCTTATTTTCCAATTTCGGTCGATCTCCGTATTTTGCGTGACTGTTGCCGATTATAGCAAAAATAATACAGAGAGTAAAGATGAAATTTCATCTATTTTTATAAATTATCTAAAGGGGCATTACATGAAAACTTATAAGATCTATCTTATCCGTCATGGCCTTACCAGAGCCAATCTGGAAGGACGATATTGCGGGACAACGGACATACCGCTCTGTGAAGAAGGAATCCAGGGTCTGAATAAACTGTTGGACATGTATGAATACCCTTTTGTGGATACAGTCTATTCCAGCCCTCTTCTCCGCTCCAGAGAGACGGCTGAGATTCTCTTCCCTGACTGCGAATACATTGCGGTAGATAATCTGCGAGAGGCTTCTTTCGGGCGATTTGAAATGCTACGCATGCAGGATCTGAAAGAAGATGAAGAGTATCAGAAGTGGATCGTTCCCGGACAGGATTATACTCCTGCAGGCATGGAGCCATCGAAAAGCTTCTATGTCCGATGCAGGGCGGGACTGATTCAAATCATAGACGATATGATGCAAAGAGGAATCACGTCCGCAGCGGTAGTGACGCATATCAGTGTGATCGGGGCGGCAATGTCCGCTCTCGCCTTTCCGAAACAAGCGCCATATGAGTGGAACTGCGAAGCTGGATGCGGTTTCATCCTAAGAGCAGATCCGTCACTTTATTTGCGTGAACCGCTTGTTGAATATGTCGGAGAAGTACCGTTTGATAAAACTCCTAAAGATGAAGAAGATCCTTTTGACGATCTGGATTACTAATACTTCTACAGTGTAGAAAAGGCCGGAGAAAGATCCGGCCTTTTTCTGTGCAAAAAAACAGGCCGGATCTTTCTCCGGCCTGAAAAACTGATGAAATGATAGAAATAATAGATTATGCAGCAGGTTCGACAGCAGGAACAGCAAATAAGGCATGATTACAATACTGCCTGGGCATATTATCCGTCGTGTACCATCCCACACGCGTATCCGGACAACCTTCAGAAGCTAGATATCCTGAAGACAGACAGAATGCGCGCTGAACCAGGTTTCCAGTCGTCGGGAAATCCTTTTCCTCAAGACCTTCAGAAATTGTGCTCATGATATCTTTGAAAGCAATCTGAGTATCAAAGTGGATGCTGTAAGGCGTCATCGGTCCGTTCTGGTCATAGCCCATCCATACGCCGCAGACATAATAGGGGTTCATACCGACGAACCAGTAGTCATTGTTGTCAGAAGATGTTCCGGATTTACCAGCTAACGGCATTCCTTTGAAATATGCTCTCGTACCTGTTCCTTCCGTAAGGACACCACGCATGATGTGGTTCATGATCTCAGCCGTCTCTTCAGAGATCGCCGCGCTCTTCGTAAGAAATCTCGTTTTGTCCAAGAGAACATCTCCGGATTTGTCAAATACCTGAGTGTACAGGTGAGGTGTAGTATAAACACCGCCATCTCCGAAGATCGCATAGGCTGCGGTCATCTCCATTACAGTTGCACCATCCGTGAGGCCACCAAGGCCCATGGAATAGGTTCTGTCAGTCAGATATTTTCCCTGCGATTCATCCCAACGGGAGTCAACAAGTGTAGTAAATCCAAGAGAAGAAGTAAGGAAGTCAAAGGAGAAATCCGCCCCGATCAGGTTCATGGTATGAACTGCGATAGTGTTAAGTGAGAGAACAACTCCCCTATAAACAGTAACCGGACTTCCGTACGTGTTTGAGAAGTTCCTCGGCCAAGGCTTTCCTGACTCGTCATCGTAAAACTTGGCGTCCGGAAGCAATGTGGAATAATGGACTTTCTTCAACTCGATAGCAGGACCATAAACTGCAATAGGTTTCATGGATGACCCAGTCTGTCTCGTGGAAGTGATCGCACGGTTCAAACTGCGGCTGACTGTTTTTTCGCGGATTCCGCCGGCAATGCCAAGTACTTCCCCATCATAATTCATTACAACCATTGCCGCTTCAATCTGGTTCTCTTTGGGCGTCACTCCGTCTTCTTCATATTCCAGTTCCGGCCAAAGCTCCTTATTGAACGCAGTGGCTTCAACGGTCTCCTGAATCTTGGGATCGACAGTAAGATAAATTGTAAGTCCTCCCTGGAACAGCAGGTTGTTGGCCTCTGAACGGCTCATGCCCATAAGGTTCTGGAAGTCATCCAGGATTTGAATGATCACCGCATCAGTAAAATATGAGTAAACGGAACTGGTAGAAGAAGAAGTCTTGTTTGCTTCATCAAACACCATGGCATCACTCTCAGCTTTTGCGCGTTTGTATTCAGCTTCGGTGATCATCCCGTAATCCATCATATTATAAAGGACATAGTTACGCTGACGATGGTTTTCATCAGGGTTTGTATAAGGATTATAGGAAGAAGGATACTTCGTAATGCACACAATCGCAGCAGATTCCGCCATTGACAACTGAGAGGCATGCTTACCGAAATAGTAGTTAGCAGCAGACTCTATTCCTGCAACCTGATCTCCCAGGCGGAATGTGTTCAAATAAGCTTCGAGGATCTGTTCTTTCGAATAGTTTTTCTCTAGTTCCAACGCACGATAGATTTCACGCAGTTTCCTCAGTACTCCGTCAATACCACTGACGGCTTTGTCTGAAGTTATATTTTTTATCAGCTGCTGAGTAATCGTTGAACCGCCCTGCGTACTCTCAGACATACGATGGATATACTCGTTGATAAAAGCAAATGCCGTTCGTTTCCAGTCAACACCATGGTGAGTCCAGAAGCGCTGGTCCTCAGAAGCAACTATAGCCTTGATCAGATCACCGGGAAGATCGCCATACTCGACCCAAAGCCTGTTTTCGTCGCTGTACAGACGTTCGTATTCGTACCATTCCTGTTTTTCGTTGTCATATGCCATTAGTCTGGTCGCCAAAGACAACTTGATTTGGTTGATATCAAGCAGTTTATTGTCGTCAGCGGTAGCATCAGCTAGATACAGCGCAACAAGAACGCCAAGAACACAGCCGGCAATAATACCAAGGCACATCATCACCAGGAAGAAACGGACAACGACCTGGAAGAAACTTGCCCTGGCTCTCTCCGGTTTTTCCTTTGTTTTCTTTTTCGACTTATTCTCTTTCACCTTCCGGCTCTTTCCTTCTTCTTTTTTTGGAGGGAGGTCTAATTCCTCATCAAATTCATCATCTTCCTCATCGAGGTCATGAAGACCGAACTCGTCAGGATTCTTATCAGCATCCGATATATCTGTCTTAATCTCGACAGGAGAAGGAACGATGTCAGCAAGAGCTTCTTCCTCTGCACCGGAAACGTGCTCATTGTCCTGTGCATTCTGGGAGATCATTTCATCTAGAATGGCCTCCATCTCATCTGTCAGAGCATGGTCGGAAGAGGTCTCCGGCATTTCTTCGCCTTCGTCCATTGAGAAAAACAGATTCTCTTTATTGGGATCTTTTGCAGGGATTTCTTCCCCACCGAGGTTTTTCCTCAGTTCATCACTCATACTAGTTAACCTGAAATTTGCGTGTCGTTTACCTTTTCGACAGCAAAACTCCTTCATTTCTTCAGACGTCATAAACTGACGCGCAGTTATACGGATATATCTTATCACAAAACAATGGACTTGTTAATCTGTTTGCACCGACTTAACAAAAATGAAACTAAGATGTAATATTTTGTTAAGGAGCGACAGATTGCCAATGAAACCGAAATTACTACTTCACAGTTGCTGTGCTGTTTGTTCTTCCCATGTGATCTCTGTCCTTGCCGAGGACTATGAAGTCACTGTTTTCTATTACAATCCCAATATCTGGCCGGAAGAAGAATATCTTCACCGAAAACAAGAACAGATTCGTTTGCTAAAGGAAGCAGATTTCTGCAGAAACGTTTCTTATGTTGATTTGGACTATGATCACAATGAATATTTAAAGGCGATCAGTGGTCTTGAGAACGAGAAAGAAGGCGGGAAAAGATGTGAAATCTGTTTCCGTCAGAGACTTGAAAAAACCGCTCTATATGCAAAAGAACACGGTTTTTCTTTCTTCTGTACTACGCTCACTGTCAGTCCTCACAAAAACTCCTCAGTGATCAATAGCATCGGAGAAGAACTGTCACAATCCTACGGGATTTCCTGGCTTCATTCTGACTTTAAGAAGAAAGACGGCTACCTTCATTCTGTCCGCCTTGCTAAACAGTATGACCTGTACCGTCAGGACTTCTGCGGATGTGAATTCGCCTGGAGAGGAAAAAACTCGACTGCTCAAAACTGATCTGTCAACAAAAAATGCCGGATTCATGCCGGCATTTTTTCTTATTCATTCTTAAGTACTATCGCATTCCTAACTGTTGGCACACAGCATAATAATGGTTTTTTCTACTCAAACCAGCAGACTTCATAGGACCAGGGTTTCAGTCTCGCAACCTTCCCGTTGTCAAAGATATAAGTGAAATCTTGATCGGAGCGATTCAAAAGAAAAGCAATTTTCCCCATCTCAGCTTTACGCCAGAAACCAACGACACTCTGATCCGCGTAGAAAAACTCCATCCTTCCCTTTTTCAGTATGCTTCTCCACTGCTTCCGAAGTGCAGACTATTTTTTTACAGGCTCTAGTAGATTGAGATCCATCTTGTCC
>CAMKDB010000024.1 GCA_946411155.1 uncultured Faecalibacterium sp. | reverse complement strand
GAAGCCGTGGATCGCTGGGCGCGTTCCAGCGATTCCGTCGTCAAGACGATCCTCCTCAATTCCGAGGACGTGCAGCAGGGCGATGTCATCCTGGATCTGGAAGAACAGTTCTGCCGCGCCAACGCCATCATCGGCGCAACGGACTTCTCCTTCATCACCTCTCCCGCGGTCAAGAAAGCCACGGAACTCGGCGTCCGCTTTCTTTCTCTCCCCCTCTCCTGCACGGACGGCACCTCTCTTCTGGAGAATGATTTCATCGCCATGGACTGCCGCTGGGCAGCCAAGATGGGCAAAAAGCTGCTGCGCGCACTGAGAGGATGCCGCACCGTCCATATCACTACGGACATGGGGACCGACCTCACCTTCCAGATCGGCGGCAGAAAACCCGGTCTTTACAACGGGATGACGAACCGTCCCGGACAGGTAAGCAGCAGCAGTTTCGAAGTCTATGTCGCTCCGAGAGAGCATGAGACTGAGGGCTTTCTGGTACTGGACGCTTCGCTGGGTTATATCGGTACGCCGAAGCAGCCCATCCGCATCCTGTTCCATGAGGGAAGGCTGCATATTCTGGAAGACCATGAGGATGCCCGCCGGCTGCGCTCCTATATCGAGAGCTTCGGGGACGACACCATGTGGATCAACGGGGAACTGGGGATCGGTCTCAACGCCCTGTCCCGCTGCAGAGGCGTCTCCTATATCGAAGACGAGTCCACATATGGTACCTTTCATATCGGCATGGGAAGGAACATCACGCTGGGCGGCGTGCAGGAAGCCGCCGGCCACTTCGATATCGTCACGAACCGTCCCACGATCTGGGCGGGTGAACAGTGCATCATGAAAGACGGTATCATCCTCTGAAAAAGAAAGTTGAAAAGAAATTAGCACTCTCTATTGACGAGTGCTAATTTTAGTGTTAGGATGAGACCGAGAACAACGAAAGGAGGCGCTTCTATGAACGCTGAAAAATATACGGAAAGGTCTCTGGAGGTGATCCGCTCCGCGCAGACCGTTTCCAAGGAATACGGTAGCCAGCAGATCGAAACGGAACATCTGCTGCTTGCCATGCTGACACAGGAGAGCGGCCTCATTCCCGAACTGCTTACCAAGATGGGACAGAACATCCCGTCCCTCACGGAACAGGCCGAGGAACTCTGTGGCCGCCTGCCCCGGGTATCGGGGTCTGTCAGCGACCTGTCCAACGTCTATGTCTCCCGCAACGTGGAGCAGATCCTGCTGGAGGCCGAGAAGACTGCGGACAATATGACCGATGAGTATGTGTCGGTGGAACATATCATGCTCGCCCTCATCGAGCGGGCGACCGGCAACGTGGCGCAGCTGCTGCAGCGCTGCAACATCACAAAGGACCAGTTCCTGAAAGTCCTGTCCGAGGTCCGCGGCGGCACGAGAGTCACCAGTAAAGACCCGGAGGATACGTACGATGTCCTGAAAAAATACGGCCAGGATCTGGTCTCCCTTGCGGAACAGCAGAAACTTGACCCTGTCATCGGCAGGGACAGCGAGATCCGTGATCTGATCCGCATCCTGACCAGAAAGAGCAAAAACAACCCGGTCCTCATCGGAGAACCCGGCGTAGGCAAGACCGCCATCGCGGAAGGACTTGCCCAGCGGATCGTCCGCGGTGACGTTCCCTCCTCCCTGAAAGACCGCCGCATCTTCTCTCTGGACCTCGGCGCACTCGTTGCCGGTGCGAAATTCCGCGGCGAGTTCGAGGAACGTCTGAAGGCCGTTCTGGCGGAGATCAAACGCAGCGACGGAAAGATCATTCTTTTCATCGATGAGTTGCACAACATCGTCGGCGCGGGCAAAGCCGAGGGCAGCATGGATGCAGGCAACCTGCTCAAGCCGATGCTTGCCAGAGGCGAGCTCCACTGTATCGGTGCGACGACATTGGACGAGTACCGGAAATATGTGGAGAAGGACGCCGCGCTGGAACGCCGGTTCCAGCCTGTTCTGGTGGATGAACCCACCGTGGAGGACGCCATCTCCATCCTTCGTGGCCTGAAGGAGCGGTATGAGGTGTTCCACGGCGTCAAGATCACCGACAGCGCGCTCATCGCGGCCGCAGTTCTTTCCAACCGCTATATCTCCGACCGTTTCCTGCCGGATAAGGCCATCGACCTGGTGGACGAAGCCTGCGCCATGATCCGTACCGAAATGGATTCCATGCCGACGGAGATGGATGAGATCTCCCGGAAGATCATGCAGCTGGAAATCGAGGAAGCCGCTCTGAAAAAAGAGACCGACAAGCTGTCCGTTTCCCATCTGGATGAGATCCAGAAAGAGATCGCCCAGCTGAGAGATCAGTTCAGCAGCATGAAAGCGCGCTGGCAGAATGAAAAAGAATCCATCGGCGCCGTACAGGAACTGCGCGAGCAGATCGAGCAGACCAACGCGGAGATCGACAAGGCGCAGCGCGAATACGATCTGAACCGCGCGGCGGAACTGAAATACGGAAAGCTCCCCGAACTGCTGAAACGCCTGCAGGAAGAAGAGCAGAAAGCGGAACAGCAGACCGGAAAGGCCGACAAACTGCTGCGCGACCGGGTAACGGACGAAGAGATCGCGGACGTGGTCTCCCGCTGGACCGGCATCCCGGTGTCCAAACTGCTGGAAGGAGAACGGGAGAAGCTCCTAAGGCTTCCGGAGATCCTCCATCAGCGGGTGATCGGTCAGGATGAAGCCGTCCAGAAAGTCTCCGACGCCATCCTCCGCTCCAGAGCGGGGATCCGGGACGAGAACCGTCCTATCGGCTCTTTCCTGTTCCTCGGCCCCACCGGTGTGGGCAAGACCGAACTGGCGAAAGCCGTCGCGGAATCCCTGTTCGATGATGAAAAGAACATGGTGCGTATCGACATGAGCGAGTACATGGAGAAATTCTCCGTGTCCAGACTCATCGGTGCGCCTCCGGGATATGTCGGTTATGACGAAGGCGGCCAGCTGACGGAAGCCGTCCGCCGCAAACCCTACTGTGTCGTACTCTTCGACGAGATCGAAAAGGCCCATCCGGATGTGTTCAACGTGCTGCTCCAGGTCCTGGACGACGGCAGGATCACAGACAGTCAGGGCAGGACCGTGGACTTCAAGAACACGATCCTCATCATGACTTCCAACCTCGGAAGCGAACTGCTGCTGGACGGCATCGAGGGCGGAGAGATCCGTCCGGAGGTGCGTGCTCAGGTTGACGCGCTGCTCAAACGCAGTTTCCGTCCCGAATTCCTCAACAGGATCGACGAGACCGTCTGCTACAAGCCGCTGTCCGCGGAAGAGATCGGCCAGATCGCGGAACTGCAGCTGCGCGGACTCACGAGACGTCTGGAAGACCGTCAGCTCCGGCTGGAGATCACAGACGCCGCCCGCAGCCTCATCGCCGAGAAGGGGTATGACCCGTTGTTCGGCGCACGGCCGCTGAAGCGTTACCTCCAGTCCGCGGTGGAGACCGCCATTGCCCGGTGCATCCTTACGCAGGATCCGGCTCCGGAATCCACGATCCTCCTGGACGCCGACGGCGAGGAGATTACCGCAACGATCCGGTAATCATCTTTATACATCAAACGGACGCAGGTCCCAGACTTCCGGGATCTGCGTCCGTTTGTTCGTTCTGTAATCAGCATATTCAGAAGGTAACGGTCTCTGACGGTGCCGTAAAGGAACTGAAGGTTGCCGTTGCATTGCGGAAATACAGCACCTGGGTGTTATCATCATCCGCACTGTACATACTCTTCAGTGAAGGCATTTTATCCAGCATTGCGACCTTCACGTTTCTGTCGTCGTCATTGATCAGTTCGCCGGCGACGCGGAGCCAGGTCCCGTTATGGAACGCGCAGATCTCCGCTTTCGGATTGGCTGCCAGCTGTTTTGAAACCGCTTTCACCTTCCCCGTCTGCAGATACAGACGCCCGTCGTACAGCAGCACAGCGCCGAAGGGCCGGACTCTGGGCTGATCCCCTTCCACCGTTGCCAGATAATAGGTCTTTGCCTCTTCAAGAAATTCGTATACTCTTTCGACCGCTTCCATTTTAAGCACCTCTTTCTTATTCAGATATGTATATTATACGACTTTTCTGGAGATAGGCTGTCACAAATATGCAGTCGATCCCGTACTTTATTGCATGATTGTTCCACGATATAATGAAATAAAGAAATCATCGGGAGGAGAGATATGCAAACCGCACGGATCGACCTGCATCTCCATCTGGACGGTTCTCTGAACCTGAGATGGGCATACGAGAAAGCGCTGCAGAGAGGGGCCATCGCGCCAGGCTGCAGTTTTGAGGAATTCTACGGGATCGTATACGCCAACAACACGAAAGACCGTGCGCTGAGCATCCTGAAATTTGAACTGATGTGCGATGTGCTTCAGTACCGGGAGGATCTCATCGACGCGACCGCGCAGCTTGTACGTACTCTCCGGGAGGAAGGTCTTTACTACGCGGAGATCCGCTTTGCCAGTCAGCAGCACACGAAAGCCGGACTCACCCAACAGGACGCCCTTCAGGCAGTGATCGACGGCGCAGCGGAAGGTATGACAGCAAACCCGGGGATCCGCATCGGTATTATCAATTGTATGATGCATAAAGGAGACAGTGCCGCTTTCAATATAGCGGAAAACCTGGAAACGATCCGCGTCACCAAAGCTCTCCTCGGAAAAGGCGCCGTCGGACTGGATCTCGCCGGCTTCGAAAACAACTGTCCCTTTATCGACTACGCGCCGCTGTTTGAGGAAGCCCATCGGGAAGGGATCCCCTGTACCATGCATGCCGGTGAAATGGGGGAAGGCTCCCATGTACTGGACGCGCTGTCGATGAAGCCGGACCGGATCGGACATGGCGTCAACTGTGTGCAGGATCCCGCTTATCTTCAGGCCGTTCTGGACGCCGGCATCCCGCTGGAAGTATGCGTATCCTCCAATGTCAAACGGGATCTCAATTATGCCGCTCATCCCGTGCGTCTGCTGCTGGAAAAAGGTGTGAAAGTGACGATCAATACCGACAACCGGGTCTTTGCCCGCACCAATACGCTTCATGAGCACATGATGCTCCGCATGCTCGGCGTTACCGACGAGCAGCTGATCCGCTGCACACGCAACGCGGCCGAGGCCGCATTCTGTGACGGAGAGACTCGTGAATGGCTCTGCTACCGCCTGGACAAAGAGTTCTGCTGATCTCAAAAAAGCACAAAAAAGCACAGATACCTCTGTGGTATCTGTGCTTTATTATTTGAGATCACAGTTTTCCGTTCTCTTTCAGATAATCCATGATCCTGTGACGGGTCACGATGCCCATCAGGGCGCCGCGGCCGTCCACGACAGGGACGAAGTTCTGTTCAACGATGCGGTCCATCAGTTCTTCGATCGTCGCTGTGATGTTCACGGGGGGATAGCTTCCCTTCTTTACGATCTGCTGGACGCGTGCCTTTCCGGCATTGCGCATCTCCACGTCGCCGTTCTCATCGATGTCCTCGATCAGATAATACAGAAAATCGCGCACACTGACCGATCCGACATAGATATTATCCCTGGTGGTGACAGGCATGGCGGAATAGGTGCTCTGGCGCATGACGTCCAGCCCCTTCCGCAGGGTGTTGTCATCATAAAGGGTCGCCACATCCTGCCGAGGTGTCAAAAAGAATGCGATATTCAAAATCAATCCTCACAATCCTGAGACTATTTTGAGCTCCGGGGAATTGCTTAGAGGTGGATGAACTCCTCCACGTTGAGTACAAATACCGTTGCGCCGCCGACCGCAACTTCGTAGCTGCCCTGGAACCGGAAAGCCATACCGACATCGCCGACGCCGACAGATTCCGGAATATGGACCTTGCGCTCGCGGCAGGTGGAACGGATGATATCCATCATCTCTTCCAGATCTTCATCCTGTACGCCGATAAGAAGCGTCGTATTGCCGCTGCGCAGCAGACCGCCGGTAGACGACAGTTTCGTTGCGCTGTGACCGCTCTTGACGATCTCTTCCATCAGTGCGCTGACATCATCATTCTGTACGATCGTTACCAATAACTTCACTGTGGTATCCTCCTTATGAAGCATGTCTCTAACTAATATGTATTGTAGCACAGGGGAAACGGATTGCATCAACAAATTATTAACAACCCGTTCCTCAGCCGAATTCACCGGACAGGATGCGTTTCATCGCCAGCGCGACTCCGTCTTCCGTATTATTTGCCGTTACAAATGTTGCACGTTCCCTTACGGACGGATCTGCATTCCCCATCGCGACCGCCATACCGGCAGACTCAAAGAGAGGAATATCGTTGACATAATCGCCGAAAACACAGGTCTCCTCACGGGAGACCCCCAGGATCTCACACAGTTTCCTGAGACCTGCCCCCTTGTCATAGCCGGCAGGCCCGATCTCGATCAGGCCGGGGACGGAAGAAGTCGTCCAGATCTCGGGGTGTTCCTTGCAAAACGACGTAATGATCCCATGCTGTTCCCTGTTTTTCGGCCAGGAGAGCAGTTTCACGAAGTCTCCCTGAAGAGCGGGGTCTTCCGCATCACGGATAAGGCAGATCCTCTGGAGGATCCTGCCCGCCGTCTCCGCCTCAGTCTGTCTTCTGCGCAGGACAGGCAGATAGACGCAGGTCTCGTTGGCGCATTCATAGTCATCCGCCCTGCACACGAAATCCACGCCGTTGGCGAGGCAGCATGAAGCAAATTCCACTGCAGTCTGCACCGGTACCGGAACCCTGTGATATACTTGACCTGTAAAGACATCCACCAGTTCACTGCCGTTGCAGCAGATCACCGGCGCATTGACAGGGACGGCGTCACGCAATCGCCACATGGAAGACGCCTGGCGCCCTGTGGCGAAAGTGAACAGATATCCCATGTCCATGGCGTCGCGGATCACCTGAGCCGTGTATGCGGAGACTTTTCCGTCCGCACCGGTCAGGGTGTTGTCCAGGTCGCTGGCAAACAGGCGAATTCTCGTCGGTTTCCGTTCGGGCATACGCGTCCTCTCTTTCAGACTGATCAATGATAGGGGTAATATCATGATTATAAAAAATGGAACGGTATTTCTGCAAGAAGAAGGCTTCGTAAAGTGCTCCGTCGCCACGGAAGGCGACCGGATCGTCTCTCCCTCGTCCGGAATCGGTGAGATCCTGGACGCCGGCGGACGGTACGTACTGCCCGGTTTCGTGGATATCCATATGCACGGAGCAGACGGAGCGGACTTCTGCGACGGCACCAGAGAGGCGCTCACGACCATTGCCCGGTATGAAGCGATGAACGGTGTCACCAGTTTTCTGGGCACCTGCATGGCGACCTATCCGGACGTTCTTGAAAAGGCTTTCTCGGCGGCAGGGGAATTCATCGAAGATCCCGAGTCCGGCGCTGCCGTGATGCGGGGCATCAATATGGAGGGTCCCTTCCTGTCCAGGGAGAAGAAGGGCGCCCATGTGGAGGAATGCTGCATTCCTTTCGACCGCGATCTTTATGAGCGTCTGCGCACTGCCTGCCGCGGCCATATCTCCGTCTTCGACATCTGCCCGGAATACCCCGGCGCCATGGACGCCATCCGGGAGATCAGCCGTTACGCCACCGTCTCCCTCGCCCATTCCACCGCGGATTACGACCTTGCCGCCGAAGCCTACCGGGCGGGAGCGACCCACCTCACCCATATCTTCAACGCCATGATGCCTCTCGGACACCGCAGTCCGGGGCTCGTCGGCGCAGCGCTGGATCTGGCCGATCAGGTCGAGATGATCTGCGACGGCATCCATCTGCATCCGTCCGTGCTGCGGATGGTCTTCCGTCTGCTGGGGGAAACAGACAGGGTCTGCATCATCAGCGACAGTATGCGCGCAGCCGGTCTCTCCGACGGGACCTATGAGCTGGGCGGTCAGACCGTCTATGTAAAAGGCGGAAAAGCGACGCTGGAGAACGGCACCATCGCAGGTGCAGCGGTCTGCCAGATGGAAGCATTCCGCAGGCTTGCCGGTTTCGGTATCCCCCTCGACCAGGCAGTCCGCGCCGCCACTTCCACTCCTGCCAGAGCGATCCGGATGAATCACGAGATCGGGAGCATCGCTCCCGGAAAACGGGCGGATATCGTCATACTGAACGAGGATCTTACCGTTTTTGCCGTAGTCCTCGGAGGCGTCCGGATCCGATGAGATCGGTCCCGGTCCCTCATTGGCAAATTGACATTAAAATTCGGGGCGTGTCTCCGGATTTTTGTGTATTTTCATTCTGTTTGAGTGGGAAAAACAGATCTGTTTTGATATATTAGATAACAGAAAGGCGTTGCGGGAATATGCGGAAGAATCCCGCAGTCTACTTAAAAACGATGGATGATCCATCGGATGCAGGAGGAATAATTGTCAATGTTGAAGAAACTGTTGAGCGTCCTGATGCTGGCTGTCACGATGCTCTCTCTGGGATCCGCTTTCCCCTTTGAAGCAAGTGCTTCAGACAACGGACTCCCCGCGCTCTCGCCGGACTGCGTGCTTGCCATGCAGGGCAGCGATCAGCTCAAAGAGGCCATAGCGGGATCGAAAGGACTGGTTGATGCGGCGCAGCCTGATGCCACCTATACACTTGATGTTGAGTCTTATGTCGAGATTCCGATCGGCTCCAGCCACAAGATCAAATACAATGTCTCTCCTTCCGGGTCGACGGTCACATGGAAATCTTCCAACACTTCCATTGCGACGGTCAACAGTTCCGGATTGATCACAGCGAAAAAGCCGTTCAATGCGACGATAACCGGGACCGTTGGCGGATCCGTATCGGACACCTGTGAGGTCTTCGTCGAATTCATCGATGTCATGGACTCGGAACAGTTTTACTTCTTCCCTGTCTACTGGGCTGCTGACGTCGGCGTCACCAGCGGCTACACCGACAGCTCCGGAAAACTGACCGGCAAGTTCGGACCCAACGACAAGTGCACGCGCGGACAGATCGTGACTTTCCTGTACCGCATGCTCGCAAATCAGTCCTATCCGTCCGATGCGCCGACTTTCAAGGACGTCAAAAAAACAGACTATTTCTATGATGCCGTCCGTTTCATGGCATATCGCGGCGTCACCACCGGTTATTCCGGCACGAACAAATTCGGTCCCAACGACAAATGCACCCGTGCACAGGTCGTGACATTCATGTACCGTCTGTGGAAAGATACCTACCCTGCGGATGCAAATAAACTCGCAGCGGTCAAGGACTTTAAAGATGTGAAGAAGGGCACCTACTACTACGATGCTGTCCGTTGGGCAGTAGCCCATGGCGTCACCACCGGTTATTCCGGAACAAACAAATTCGGACCCGACGACGTCTGTACCCGTGCGCAGGTCGTGACCTTCCTGTACCGCTTCGTGGACGACGTTACCTGACAGAAAATCACCTTCAAATCGTATTTCCGCTAAATTCGATCGGAGAACAGAACTCCGGCAGAGCATTCTGCCGGAGTTCTTATTCTTTCAGATTGGATCGATCGGTTTCATTTCGTTCAGTGGAGATTGTACGCCCTGTAGAGGAACGTGACCACCTGGCCTCGGGTGCAGACATCATTGGAACCGAACTTCCCGGTGGGATTGCCGTGGCTGTCGGTGTAGCCGGTGGTAATGCCGTTCTTCGCCGCCCACAGCACCGCCTTATAGAAGTAATCCTTCGTCTTCACGTCGGAAAAAGACGGCACGCCGGACGCGTCTGTCTCGGGACTTCCTGCCGCTCTCCAGAGGAACGTCACGATCTGCGCACGGGTACATTCGTCATTCGATCCGAAATAGCCGGTGGGATTGCCGTTCTTATCGGTGTAGCCGGTCGTGATGCCTTCACTGGCGGCCCAGATCACAGCTTTATAGAAGTAATCCGTCGACTCGACATCGTTGAAGGAAAGCCCTTCCGGATCTACCACGGGCGAGCCATTGGCGCGCCACAGGAATGTCACGATCTGCGCACGGGTGCACTCGTCGTTGGGGCCGAAATATCCTTCCTTCTTTCCGGTATATCCGGTCGTGATCTTTCTTTCAACCGCCCAGTAGACGGGGTCGAAGAAGTACTCTGACGGCTTTGCCACGTCCTTGAACATGACCAATACCCTGCACGTTCCCTCTTTAGACGGTTCAGCCACGCTGGTCGCGCGAACGGTGGTATATCCCGCCTTCAGGCCGGTCACCTTGCCGTTATTGTCAACACCGGCGATCTTCGGATTGTCCGAGGTCCATTCCAGTTCCTTATTCTCTGCGTCCTCCGGCAGCACCGTTGCGGTCAGCGTTTCGCTCTTGCCTGCCACGATCTGCAGTTCTGTTTTGTCCAGAACCACCTCATCCACAAGAAAATCAAAATAGATCCGTTTGTAAACTGCGATACGGCCCATCTCAGCCTGAGTCAACCACCGGATGTCATCCGCCGGTTCGCCGTTCACCGTAGCAACGGGAAGATTGTCCGGATCCCAGAAATATCCGCTCTTTTCTTCCAGTCCGATGCAGATATAGTATTCTCCGTTGGGATCCAGATTTTCCCCTGAGCTGAACAGTTGCCAATATGAAGTACCGCTCTTTACCGCCAGACAGGTATCACCCAAAAAAACGTCCGCTTTCGGATCTGCGTCATAGTTCACCGCCTGACGCAGCGCAGATGTCGCAGCTCCGCCGGTCATGCTGGTAAGCAGGGAGAACGCTTCTGCGTCATAGGTTACCGCCACTTCCGTTATATAATCCGGCGGGAGGATGGTGACCGTCGCCGTGTCGGACTTTGACGGATCTCTGTTCGACGTAACGTCGACATAGATCGTCTCGGCCGTTTCCCGCAAACCAACCGTCAGGAGACCGTTTTTGTCGATCTTGGTCTGGGTATTCTGATTTTCCCGCACTGCCCATGTGACATCATGGTCGTCCGTTCCGACGACCGTACAGGCAAACTGCAAACTTCCTGCTCTGCGGACCTCCGCCGTCTGCGGTTCGATCGCAACACTATCGATATAGACAGGATAATCCGTCACTTCCACTGTCGCTTCCCCATAAACAGCCGGTCTGTCCACGGAGGTCGCACGCACCGTAAAAGCGGATGCGGTCTCATCGGAAGCTACCGTTACCGTGCCGTCGCTGCTCACCGTCGTACCGGTACTCTCCTGTCCGGACAGACTCCATGTCACATTCAGTGACGGGGGATTCTGCGGCATGTCCGCCTTCATCGTAAAACCGAATCGATAGGATGTGCCCTGCTGGATCTTCTGGGATGAAGGAGTGACCTTCACATTGTAGACCATGTGATTGTTCGTCGCGGTCGTTTTCACGTAGACATACAGCCATCTGGGCGACGTATTTCTGTCCCACCGCATGTCATTCGGAGCGACTCCGTTTACGGTGACCGCCGGCATCCGATCCTTATCCCATTGATATCCGTTCTTCGGCTGTACGCAGAAGCAGTAATAATACGTCCCAAGGTGCAGCAGTTCGTTGCTGTAGAGGAGATCCTCATAGCTGGATGTCACCAGACTGGTGGACGCCAGCATCATAGAAGCCTGTGGTCCGGTAGAGATAATCGCGCTCTGCAGGTCATGGCTGACCGTAGCGCCTGACAAATAGGTCGATGCCTCGACCTTGGACGGATCATATACGATCTCGACTTCTGTTACAGCGGAAGCCGCAAAGACCGGAAGAGAAAGCGGCGCCATCATCACCACGATCAGAATGATTGCCAGAATTGACTGCCCGGAACGGCAATAACCGCGTTTTGCCATATTTCTAAAGCTCCTTTCCCAAAATATATGTGATCTGCCTGCGCTCTGTCACAGGCGAATCATCGATTTGTTCGATCTGGATCCCAGTAATCGAATCTATCTTTTAGTATAACCTACTTGCCCTGTAGAGGAAAGTCACGACCTGGCCGCGGGTGCATCCGTCGTTGGAGCCGAACTTCCCGGTCGGATTACCGTGGCTGTCGGTATATCCGGTGGTGATCCCGATCTTCGCCGCCCACAGTACCGCTTTGTAGAAATAATCCGTCTCCTTCACGTCGGTGAATGTTGGGACGCCTTCCGGCTCCACGGCGGTAGATCCGTCCGCGCGCCACAGGAACGTCACGATCTGTGCTCTTGTGCAGGTGTCATTGGATCCGAACACGCCCGTGGGGTTTCCGTTCTTGTCCGTGTATCCGGTCGTGATCCCCTCCTGCGCTGCCCAGATCACCGCGTTGTAGAAGTAATCCGTCGTCTTCACGTCGGAAAAGGACAGGTCGCCCGGATCCCGGACCGGCGATCCCGCTGCACGCCAGAGGAACGTCACGATCTGCGCACGGGTGCAACTGTCATCCGGTCCGAATTTGCCGTTGGGCTCTCCGTGGCTGTTCGTATAGCCGGAGGTGATCCCCCTGTCCAGTGCCCAGTAGACCGGATCAAAGTAGAACGCAGAGGGTTTCGCCACGTCCTTGAACATGACCAGGACATCGCAGACATCGGTCACGGAGTGCACCGCCTTACTGGTGGCACGGATCCTGGTATATCCCGGTCTTACGCCGGTGACCTTGCCGTTGCTGTCCACGCTGGCGATCGCCGCGTTATAGGACGCCCACTCGATTTCCTTATCCACGGCGTCTTCCGGAAGGACCGTAGCGGTCAGCGTATCGCTCTTTCCCATCACGATCCTCAGGTATTCCGCATCCAGAATGATCTCCTCGGGCGCTTTTCCCGCTGCGACCGGAACGGAGAACATCGCGTAGGCAGGTTCGCCCGATTCAGAGTTATAGGATACGTTCCTGCCGTTCACTTCACACGAAAACACCAGGTTCTGATGCTCAAAATTGAAGGCAAACCCGTAGTTTTCTTTTGCAATCAGGGAACAATGCAGATAGTAGGTCTCGTCTTCCTGGAACGTTCCTTCAAATGTCGTTCCGTCCGACAGTGTCCAAACGAGGTCATCCAGTTCGTAATGGTCATCGTTCAGGAACCGGACGGCGCTGTAATCATAGTCTGATTCTTTGGTGCCGGGAACAGGATTCGGCGCGGAGATCCGGACCGTATCGATGGCTGTCAGCCATTTTGCGTACAGCGTCATGTTCCCGACCACCGGATCCGCGTACCGCAGCTGCTGTGTCCGCGCCTCGTCATAATACCACCAGTCGAACACGATGCCGTCCGCATTGTCCGGGAAGATCTGCCATTCCGTTTCATAGGTATCATAGAACCGGGTCCCCTTCGTTGTCGTGAGATACGCGGTATACCGGACGTCGGGGAAGGCATTCCCCTCCATCAGATCGAATATGACGACCGCACGCTCGGAGGAATCCGGATCGTACTTGTAAAATCCTGTCCAAGTGTCTGAGATCTTTGTCCCGTTTGCGTCCAGCGCGGTAAGCTGCACCGGCCAGATACCTTTAGAGATTTCATACATTGCGCACTGGACAAAAAGATCATAGGCATTCCCGTCATAGGACAGCGCGCCGTCATGCCAGTTTTCCCCATCGAAAATGCCCGCGTCATACCATGACGCATCAGGGAACGGTTTCCAGAGAAGCTGGTCTCCGACGACAGACGCCGTCAGCATACCGGGATTCGTTCCTTCCACATAGACGCGCTTATAAGCGTTAACGGAACCGGTCATGGTCGGAGAATACCAGTCGGCATATTCAGCCGGCTGACCGTTCACGGTGATGGCAGGCAGATGCTCCGTATCCCAGTAGTAGCCGCTTTTTTCTTCCAGGTTGATACTGAGATAATACTCATCTGTGGTATTTACCTTTTCCGAAGAGACCCGTTCATATGCACCGGATACTTTTTTCACCAGATAACTGTAACCTCTGTATGCGGTTGCTTCTGGGCCAGCGTCTTCAATAAGTGCTGAATAGAATGCATCCGTTGCCTCGGCTCCGGTCATACCCGCCGTCAGTGTAAAAGCGTCGATATCGTAGCACACAGACACATCCGTGACGTATTGCGGCGCGAGGACATAGATCGTAGCTGTATCGGATTTGGAGGGATCCCGGACGGACGTGACATCCACATAGATCGTGCCGGCAGTCTCTTCCGGATCCACATAAAGATATCCGTATGAATTGATGCTGGTCGATAATTTATTGTTGTTCCTGACCGACCAGACGACGTCATGTTCATCTGTACCGACGACGGTGCAGTAGAACTGATATCCTGACCCTTTATGAACAAATGCGGTGTGCGGATCGATGGTGACACGCTCGATCTGGACCGGGGAGGCAGTCACTTCGACCGTTGCCTCTCCATACACGGAAGGTTTGAAGGTAGACGACGCGCGGACGGTAAAACTGGATGCCGTCTCATTGGAGGCGACTGTGACGGTGCCGTTGCTCGACACCTTCGTTCCGCTGCTGCTTTGTCCGTACAGGCTCCAGTTGACGGTCTTGACTGAACCTTCCGCCTCCGCGGAGAACTGATAGGACGTCCCTTTCTGAATCTTCTGAGAAGAAGGCGTGACATCGACACTGAAGACCGCGTCGTTATTCGTCACGGTGACCTTCTTATACACGTAGATAGAGCCTTCCGTGGTCGGAGAATACCAGCCGATGTCGTCTGCGGCTTTTCCGTTCACCGTTGCGGACGGCAACTGGGAAGTGTTCCATGAATATCCGTTTGCTCCTTCCACGTTGATCCTGAAATAGTATTCTCCTGAGGAGCTCAGTTTCTCATTGCTGCTCGACAGGCTGTGATATTCGGTACCGCTTTTTCTGACCAGGTCCGAATAATTCACATCCACCCTGGCCTGCGAACCGGCTCCCTCTGCCAGCGCACTTCTCAGCTGGTCGGATACCTCCGCACCTGTAAATTTCGTGCTGACCTCAACTTTGGACGTGTCATACGTGATCGCGACATTGGTCACATATGATGCCGCAGCGACAGAAAACGCAGGCGTCATCACCGTTACCGCGATCAGCAGGACAGCGAGCAGAGTTCTGACGATACCGCACTTTCCCGGGTCTTTCATCTTTTCACTCCTTTCAAAACAGAAAAACTAATCCGCCTGTGCATAACAATGCGCAGGCGGAAAAAATCAGTATTCGACACCGGCCTCAAAACGCACCGATTCCGGAGGGGTCTCCATGATATGGGGATCTTTCAGCGCTTTTGCGATCTCGCGGAAGCCCATCGCGTAGAAACTACCCGCCGCGACGCGCTCATCCGTCACGATGCCCAGCGGATAGACCGTGCGCACGTGAACATTGCCATCCTTATCCATCTCGACCCTCTTTTCTTTCTGGCCGATGCTGAAGAACTGGCTGACCGTCCCGAAGTTGTACAGGTGATGATAAAGCTTCGGCAGCCGGATGGAAGCCATATTCGTGATGAACATGCTGGTATGGAAGGGGGACGCGTCGATGATCGCTTTGGGCAGCAGACCGATGCGGTCCAGCCACATCAGGAACGGGATGCCCAGCGAAAGCAGTCCCGGGATGCCTTCCAGCGTCTTGACCAGCTGGGTGGTTTTGTTGTCCATTGTGGTCGCCTTGATCTTGGCGATGGCGTCCTCCACCTTGTCCGCGACCTCGAATATGGTATCCCGGGGGGTGAAGTAGACTTTGGCTGTGGATTCCTCAAAGGTGGCGCGGTCAGACTGATGCACTGCCACGAAGCAGACGCTCAGGTAATTCCGCGCGTAGACGTGCCGGTTCACAACGAACCGGTTCATTTCGGGCATGTTGGCGATGGCGCGGACATAAGCCGCGATGACGACGGCAAGGGTGGACATCCGGTGCCCTTCCGCGCGTTTCTCGCGTACGTAGTCCGTGATGGTCTTCTCATCGATATAGACGGTGTTGTAGTTCTGTGCGTCTGCACGGGATGTCATGACATACGGCGTAACGCGGGTAAAGATGTCCATCTCTTTTTCGACATTCTTTCCGTCACTGCGCAATCCGAACATAATGATTCACTCCTTTTCTGTAAATCTGACAGACGGACGGTAATGCTCAAAAATGATGCAGTCCTCCGTCTTTTCGAGCTCTGCCTGTGTCTGCGGGTCCGGCACGGTCCACATGACTGAGAACGCGCCGAGCCGCTTGACGATGCGCAGAGCGAGGTTACGGTATTCATATCTGTATGCGATGAACTGCGGCCGGCAGTAGAAATTCCCGAGCAGTTCCGCAATCAGATTCAAAATGAAGCCAAGACCGTCGGTCCGTTTGGACGGTCCGCCGACGAGCAGCCCTCTGGTGACGTCCGGAAGATGCTTCCAGACCCATCGCACCGCGACAGGGTGGAAACTCTCGATACAGTAGTCCCCTTCGTAATCCCTGAGCGCCTCCGCTGTGGCTTCGCACACCTCATGGTACCAGACGTTGTTCTTGCCTTCCGCCTTGATCTCCACGATCAGGGGATTTCTGCCCCGAACGGTGCTCAGTACTTCTTCAAAGGTCGGGATCCGCTCCTCGGTTCCGGCGAGGCGCAAAGCACGGATCTCATCGAAAGTCTTGTCCCAGACTTTACCCGGTACGCCGGTCATCCGCTCCAGATCGTTGTCATGGAACACGATCAGTTTTTTGTCGCTGGTGAACTGGACATCCAGTTCACAGCCGTATCCGGCTTCCATTGCCGCCTCGAAAGCAGCCAGCGAGTTCTCCGGAACACCGTGCTCATTGTCATACAGTCCGCGGTGACCGAAGTTCCGGTGAACGAACGGTCTCCGCTGCTCCATCGAAGACTGCCCGGGATAGACAAGAAACAGATAGACCGCCGCGGCGGCAAGGATCAGGAACAGCCCGCCCATGATTTACATATCCTTTCGTCCGAGCCGGTCATGGACCAGCAGGATCAGTGTCTGCGTTTTGGAATCCCGGATCTCTCCGGCGTTCACCATCCGGTACGCCTCCTCCAGCGGGATCCGGAACGCTTTCAGATCCTCATCCGCGTCCAGATCCTGGGCGCCGTGATGCAGGCCGGTCGCAAGATACAGGTGGAGCACCTCGCTGGTGTAGCCGGGCGAAGGATAGGCTTCCGCCAGTTTTTCGATCCGTTCCGCCGTACAGCCCGTTTCCTCCCGAAGTTCCCGTTCCGCAGCAAGGTCCGGATCCTCCGGTCCCTCCAGCTTTCCGGCCGGCAGCTCCAGAACATCTTCCCCGACAGCGTAGCGGTACTGGCGGACGAACCACAGAGAACCATCCTCTTCGTACGCCGCGATACATACGCCTCCGGGATGCTTCACGATCTCCCGGACAGACCGTCCGCCGTTTTCCAGCAGAACGTCATCCCGGTAGAACTTCAGCAGTTTCCCGTCATACACGAGTTCGCTTTTTTCCTGTTTTTCCATAGTGTTTCCCGCATTGAAGTGATTACGCCCATTCTACCATGTTTGCACCACCGCTACAAACGAAAAACAAAAATAGAAAGTGAGGAAAATGGAGAAAAACGGAGAAAAACAGAGATAATCAAAGGACGAAAATTATATTTCGTTTTTTCGCCCTCCGACTGTTGACACCGTTTCCGGCCGATAGTATAATTCTCCTTGCGTGTAAAAAACGTTCTTATTCAATCACGGCTTTTCAGCCACACCATATCAGGAGGAACCCTATGTCCACTACACTGCAGAAACCCGCGGAAGTCGAACGCCGCTGGTATGTCATCGATGCAGCCGGCAAGCCCCTGGGACGCACCGCCACTCTCGTCGCCAATCTTCTTCGCGGCAAGAACAAGGCCACCTTCACGCCCAACGTGGATTGCGGCGACAACGTCATCGTGATCAATTGCAAAGACGCCGTTCTCACCGGCAAAAAACTGGATCAGAAGATCTATTATCACCACAGCGCATACCTCAGCGGTCTGAAGGCCACCAAGGCACGCGACCTGCTGGCGACCAGACCCGACCGTGTCATGTACCTTGCCGTCAAGGGCATGCTCCCGGACAACGTGCTCGGCCGCAAAGCACTCACCAGACTTCACGCTTATGCCGGCGCAGATCACAAGAACGCCGCCCAGAAGCCCGAAGTTTATGAAGGTTAAGAAAGGAGCCGAACATGTACGAATCTAGACCTTATTATGCAGGTACCGGACGCCGCAAAACGTCCGTTGCACGTGTCCGTCTCTACAACGGAACCGGCACAGTCACCGTCAACGGCCGCGACATCGACGATTATTTCGGCCTTGACACACTGAAATACATCATCCGCCAGCCCCTGGAGCTGACGAACCTGACCGGCAAGTTCGACGTTGTCGTCAACGTCAACGGCGGTGGCCTCTCCGGACAGGCAGGCGCCGTCCGCCACGGCATCGCACGCGCACTGCTTCTCTATGATGAGAATCTCCGCAGCGAACTGAAGAAGGCGGGCTTCCTGACCCGCGACCCGAGAATGAAAGAGCGCAAGAAGTACGGTCTCAAAGCCGCCCGTCGTGCTCCGCAGTTCTCCAAGAGATAACGGGAGGTCATTATGGCTAATATTAAGTCTCAGAAGAAGCGCATCATCACCAGCCGCAAGGTGAATGCTGTCAACCGCGCGAACCGCTCCGCTCTGCGCACGACCCTGAAGAAGGCCAACACTGCGCTGACCGCTGACGGTGCCGACAAGGACGCCATCGTTGCCGATACGTTCTCCGCGATCGACAAGGCTGTCCGCAAGGGCGCTCTGAAGAAGAACACGGCGAACCGCCGCAAAGCTGCCATTGCCAAAGCCGCCAACAAATAAGGCAAAAAGAATACCGAACGGCTGTGCCATGAAGGCACAGCCGTTTTTTCTTCGGACGCTCTGAAGGGCGTCTGTTTGTATAGTATCACCGGATCCGGATACATGCTGTCCTTACCCTTACTGCCGGTAGAGAAAAAATAATCCCGTTAATATGACCGGTCTGTTCACTTTTCTGTTTCTTTCCCATATAATCATCCTCAGAAACTCCAAGGAGGAGGACAATGGAAATAAGACTTGCGGAAAACATCCGCAATTTCCGGAAAGAACGTGCTCTGACACAGGAGCAGCTTTCGGAAGTTTTGGGGGTTACGGCAGGCGCGGTATATAAATGGGAAGCGAAACTGTCTGTCCCGGAGCTGGACCTGATCATCCAGATGGCTGACTTTTTCGACACTTCTGTGGACGTGCTGCTTGGATACGAAATAAAGGATAACCGTCTGGAAGCGACGGTGAATTACCCATGCTTAAAAGCACGGGCTTCCCGCTTCAACGGCAATAACCT
>CAMKDB010000023.1 GCA_946411155.1 uncultured Faecalibacterium sp. | reverse complement strand
GTCTTGCCGTTCATCGCCGTCGTCAGACTGCCGACCGCTTCGAACGCCGCACGGATCATGCCTTCCACGCTTGTCGCGCTCTTAAGCGCAGCCAGCGTGCCCGCAAGTTCGCTCTCGCTGTATCCTGCGATATCCAGTGTGATCCTGGCTTCTTTGTTCAGCGTCACTACGCTTTCGCCGAGGCCAAGTTCCGAACCCGCCTCGAAGTAGATCACTGCGTTCTCGACTGCTTCTGCAGTCTCCAGCGTTGCGGCTTCTTTCACCGCTGCCACAACCTGGCTCAGATCTGTTACGTTGTCGATCGTCAGTGTATCGGTGAAGTTCAGCTTGGATGCGCCGACCTGGACATAACTGCCCTTCACGAGGATCGCGCGGCTGTCATCCGCCCCTGTAGCGGCCGTCATGTTCTCGCTGTTCACGATGCCGTGCCAGACTGCGCTCGCCGCTTCGGTGCTTTCCGGTGTGCCCGTGATCTTGCTGCCGTTGTTCACGACATTGTAGTTCACACTGCTCTCACCGACGACGCCCACGATGTTCGCGAACCTCAGTCCGCTGAACAGGGCCTTCACCGCGGAGAGATCCACGTCTCTACCGTTGCCGCCCAGCAGCAGCTCGCGTTCGAAGTGACGCTCCGTCGTTACGCCGAGGCTCGCCACATTCTGCATCCACAGGCCGACTCTGACGTTTCCTGTATTCACTTTGCCGTCGTCGATCACCAGCTCCGCGGTGTAGTCCGCGTAGACGGTGCCGGTCACGGCGTTCCTGTTGTGGTTGGAATCTTCGGAAGAAACTTCCACGGCAAATTTGTAATCCTTACGCGGCACCGTGACTGTTTCAGTCTGTGTCGCAAACAGATTGTTCTTAAAAATCGCAGTATAAACGACCTGACCCTCGCGGGCAGCGGTCATTGCAACCAACTCTTCCGCTGTCGAGTTAGCTACCTCTGTCACGATATGTGTCGGATCGTTCTTGCAGGTGATCTGCGCCGTACATGTGCTGTAATCATCAGACCATGTATAGACCACCGCATTCCAGCTGTGTCCGCTCGCTGCCACAGGCAATGTCATCGTGCCAGTATAGGTTTTCCCATCCAGTACAACGCTCGCGGTATAGGTGGCGGTTCCCGCGGTCTCGCAGCCGGCTTCTGTGATTTCTTCTGTCACATCCGTGACAAGCGTCACGGTATGAGCATCATTATTCTTGCAGACAAAGAGTGCGATCGCTGTCTTATGATCTTCAGACCATGTCCAGATCGGTTCCTCATAGTCATGGCCGAACTTGAAGGTTACATCGGTCGACCTGCCGTCCATTGCAGTCACCACGGTGTTGACACCGCCGAAAACGACTCTGGCAACATTCTCAAACCCGGAGGCATCCCGCAGTTCAGTCAGGACAGCGCCGAAATCATTCTGACCACCGTTGATATTGACGGTGATCTTTGCCTCTCTTTCCAGAGTGACCAAACTCTCGCCGACACTCAGTACAGTGCCCTTTTCCAGATAGAACACCGTATCACTGATTGCTTCGACAGAATACAGAGTCGCAGCACCTTTGATTGCATTGACTGCGACTGCAATGTCCGTAACGTTATCGATCCGCAGGTCCGTGTCAAGCAGGAGTTTCTGCGATCCGCTCCAGACATAGCTTCCGGCAGGAATGAACGCATAACTGTTCTCAGCTCCGGTGCCGGGAGTCATGTTCTCACTGTTCACGATACCCGCCCAGACGGCGGCGGCTTCAGCAGTGCTTCCGGGGATTGCTTTGACCATACGTCCGTCTTTCGTGACGGTATAGGTCACGGAAAGGTCATCCACATGACCGATAACCTCAGCTCCGCTCTGAAGTCCCGAAAACAGCATCATTACGGTGTCCAATGATACTTCTCTAGGAGCCATGCCGGTCTGGATCGAACGCTCATAATGGCGTTCTTCGTTCGGTGCAAGGCCGAGGCTGGCGACGTTCTTCATCCATACACCGGCCTTGAAATTGCTGGTGTTGACCGTGCCTTCATCGATGACCAGTTCGCCGTGGTAATCGCTGTAAACCGTTCCGGTCACCGCGTGCTCCACGCCTGCCTGATTTCTGGAGGATACTTCCACCGCAAACTTATAGTCCAGACGGTCTGTGGGGACATCCTTTTCCTGTCTGGTAAACAGAGAATTAGAAAATTCAGCTGTATAGCTGACAAGGCCGGCATGAAGCGCAGTCGCCTGTCTGACTGTTTCGGATGTCGTATCGACTGTTTCTGTCACAACATCGCCGCAGCCGTTCTGGCAGATAGCGGTCGCCGTGCACTTGGTGTCGTTCTCAGCCCACTCGTAGGAAGCGGTATAGTTATGACCGGTCGCCGGTGCGCCGTCGACTTTCAGCGTTGTTGTATATTCCTTCCCGTCAGGAGAGGTAACGCTCGCGGTATATACGGTGAAACCTGCTTCTGTGCATGTCGCAGCGGTAACTTGTGAAGTGACTTCCGCATTCAGCTTAACAGATTCCCCGTCATTGAGGCAGGTGAACAGCGCTGTAGCGGAATGATCATCCGCCCAGGTCCACTCGGGTTCACCGTACACATGGCCGAACTCGAAGGTCACGTTCGTGGTCTTGCCGTCCAGTGCGCCTGAAAACTGCTGTACAGCGCCGGCAACGGCACGGATCATTTCTTCAGCGCCGCTTGCGTTCTGAAGCGCGGTAAGAACCGCTCCGAGCTCGTTTTCATCGAAACCGTCCGCGTCGACAGTGACGCGGGTCTCTTTTTTCAGCGTGACACTGCTCTGACCGACACTCAGCACCGTATTGGGCATGAGGACGATCGCGGCATTTTCGATCACGTCTTTTCCGCTGAGAGTCTGGAGTTCTGCAGCCTGACGGATCGCAACTACTACGCTGCTGATATTCGTGACATTGTTGACAGTCAGTTCATTGAAATACAGTCTGCTGGCGCCGACCTGGATATAACTGCCGGCTTTCAGGCAAGCATAACTGTCATCCGTCTGAGACGTCACCGCACTGATGGTTTCACCATTGAAAATGCCCATCCAAACTTCGCGTGCAGCGGATTCGGAGCTGGGTGTCGCGTCGATGACGTTTCCGCCGTTTACAATGGCATAACTGACGGATTTATCGCCGACTTTACCAACGACCGTCGCGGAGTGAAGTTCTGCGAACAGCAACTGTACAGCAGACAGGGAAACGTCACGCGGCGAAATGCCTGTCTGGATCGAACGGGTGAAATAGCGCTCTCCCGGAACACCGAGGCTCGCGACATTCCTCATCCAGACTTCACCGGTGACATTGGACGTGTTGACTGTGCCGTCATCGATCACCACTTTGCCGGAATAATCGGCAAAGACGGTTCCCGTGACCCCATTCGTGACGCCGTCTCCGTTCTTTGAGGAGACACGTACCTTGAATTTGTAGTCTTTCTCTTCTTCATTTGTGCTCTCCGGAACATCCGGATCGCCCTTGGGAGATGCATCTGCAGGAACGACCAGCGCCGGCAGATCAGCTGCGGTTACAGCTTCTTTCTCCGATGCAGGTTCTTCCACAGTTTCTGAAGGGGCCGGCTCTTCCTGTTCCTGCGGTTCCTCTTCCGGGGTTTCCTCCGGTTCGTCGCCTTCCGCAGAATCGGGCTCATCCGGTTCCTCTGTCAGAACCAGTTCTTCTGCCGGTTCTTCGACTGCTTCTTCCGACGCAGCCCTGTCAGCCAGTTCCTGGGCGAATACGATGAATCCGTCCGAGAACATCGACAAGCAAAGAACCAAACTCAGCATGATAGCCAGAAGTTTTCTGCTCTTCATCACAACAATGTCCTTTCCGCTTATATAAATTTTTTATCTACATATATAAATAAATGCCTGAAAAAGCACAAAAAACTTCCCAACTGAAATCCATCAATTGGGCAGATTTCATTCGGTCATTCTATCCGCGATGTTAATAATACAAATGGCCTTCATCCAGCAACGCAACAGAAATCAATCATTTGTCAGGGACGCGGTCCGAAAAGTTTTTCGGACATTAATAAACCTATATCATTTTACTGTTCTTTCTTCTGTCAATTCAACAATTCATTCTCTTCATGACAAACCTTTGCGATTTTTTACAAACAGAAAAAGGAACAAATACCATTTCTTTCCGTAAAAAAATAACAGCGGGGAGAGAACCAGAACTGTGCTCTCTCCCCGGATAATACCCTGTCAATCCCAGTGTTTTTCTCCTTTGTCGTACTCTTCAAAGGAGTGCTCCGTGTCCAACAGGACATTGCTGTGTTTCCGCTTTCTTCTGGGTGGAAGATCCATGTAATTCTCGCCAAACCTTGATCTCAGCCAACTATCGTAACTTTTGCTAACCGGAATCATCGTGTCTTCAAACGGGAGTAGCGTCAGAGCGTCAAGTTCCTCCTCGAGGTACAGATTCCGGTTCTCCATATCTCCGTAATAGCAGGCAAAGATAGTCCTGTATCGGGACGTTCTGACTTTTCTCCATTCCCTCTCCAGAGCCCGATATAGCAGACGGAAAGGCACCGCTCCGGCGAGACGTCTGTACCGCATCCATGCGCCGTCATCCACGTCACGGATCACGCCGGATCTGAAGTCATACAGCTTGGCGTAGATCAGGCGCTGGATCCTGCTGATCCTTTTCTGATGCGCGGCGCGTTCTTCCCGTGTTTCCTCACAATAATCCAGCGGCAGGATGTCGATCCAGACTCCTTTTACGCCCGGGCGTCCGATATTGTACAGTTCCATCGCCGCGGAAGCCCTGTCCCGCAGACGCGCATAGCCGCCGAAGAAGATCCGCCCGTTATTGTACATCGTCTGAAGGAAAGGCTTTCCTTTTTCATTTTTGTACAACTGAAGCAGTCGGTCAAAATCCTCGCGCTTCATTCCAAGGTCCATATCGTCATCCCAGGGAATGAAACCCTTATGGCGCACAGCACCGAGCAATGTGCCGTGCAATGCAAAATAATGCAGATCATGCTGCCGGCAGAAAGCATCAAATTTCCTGAGAAGGTTCAACTGAATTTCATGTACCCGGGACGCTGTCTGATCCCGTTCCCAGTCGATCAGTTTTTTCCGATTCGAAAGGATGCGCTCTGCAGTGATGCCGTAACTCCACCCATACAGCGGCGCAAACTGCTGCATGTTGCGGTTTTCACCAACAAACCAGTCTTCCCTCTCCTGAAAAGCAGTGCAATGCTTTTCTGTCAGGCCAAACCGCCCCATCATCTCTTCCTGCGGAACTGTTTCCTGCATTTTCGGCAGGTGGAGATAAGTATAATGGATCGCCCGATAGATAATATATGCAGCCGGACAATCCGGCACCATGAATTCCTGATCGTAATAGATCAAGCCTTCATCGGACCGGAAGCAGTTGTATGGAATCAGGTCAATGTATCCTTTCATCAGTATATGCCCCGCTTCATCGGGAAGCAGTCCCCATTCCTTATCATCGAATCCCTGTGAGCTGCTCTCGGAGGATTTCAGGATATTCTCCCACAACTCATCAAAGAATTTCAGAACAGCGTCGCGGTCATTCTGCCGGACCCGATCTGCGAGGTAAGAGAGAGAAGACGCATTCCTTACGCGCGGCATCCGGATCGCACCGTCACGGTATTCCTGATCGACGGTTTTCAGTCCTCTAGAACGGAGATCCTCCAGATAGCCGAATGATCTCTCCAGATAGGATCTACCTTCTTCCGATACCGCTCTCTTGCACACGGTATCATCCGCATAGAAGACCGTCTCATATGCCCGCTCTCCGCGGTCATTGGACAGGACTGCCTGTATCGGAAGGTCCAGGCGTTCCCTGTCCGTCAGGAACATCAGGTAGAAATTGCAGTATTCCCCCAGCGTTCCCTCCTGAACCAGCCTGTCATATTCGTCGCGCTCATCCCTGATCAGAGGACTGTAAAACGGGTCGAAGGGAATCACCCTGTCCCGGATGCTCTCTTCCGGCATCGAGCTGTCGGAGTACACTGCCTGCGTGTATAGCGGATCAGGAAGCGGATAGAATATTTTTTTAAAGGAAAAAATGCCCTCGGCAGACTGTTCCACCCTGAACCGGTCAGGAAGAGAAGCAGTGTCGAAAGGCATACGGACATATTCATCTAGCGCGCCGCAGGCATACTTGATTCCACGGCTGTTCCTGAAGCCGAGGACAAGGATGCCGTCTTTTTTCAGCAGCGTCTTTGCTTTATTAAGATATACCTCAGGATCCGATAGATAAAACTCCTCTGCATCAATAACAAGAATCACATCATATCGCTCTTCCGTCTCATATCGAAGCAGCCCTTCCCGGAAAATGTTCCCTCCGA
Organism: uncultured Faecalibacterium sp.; assembly: GCA_946411155.1. Taxonomy (GTDB): domain Bacteria; phylum Bacillota; class Clostridia; order Oscillospirales; family Ruminococcaceae; genus RUG11783. The sequence continues at coordinate 13,243 of CAMKDB010000023.1, read as the reverse complement.
TTTCAGGAAAACGCTGCTCAAGAGCTTCGGCAGCATCCGGATCCGATTCCAGCACATCAAGTTTTCTGAAGCGTTTCAGATACAGACCAGTCATTCCACCGAAGGATGCACCGACTTCCAGAGCGTTCCAATCTGAATGGAATGGCACCCAGGAGAGAAGAGCATGTCGAAGACTGCAAAGGTGATAATAGTACTCGTATCCTCTTCCGGACAATAGCCGGTCAAAATCTTCCCCTGCATGCATGCGCACAAAGGAACCGATATTCTCTTTCGTTCTCTTGTCCATTTTTAAGATACCGCTCATTTTTTCCGTCGTACAAATGAAACGCTCAGTTATTCAACACTTTTTCTGCAATTGACATCGCCATCCGGAACTGAACACTACTGATGGAATAATCCGAATACATGCCGGATCCAGTTTTTGAGGGACTATAAAGTTCTGTAATAGGCAGATACGCGATATTCTGAAGAACCAGTGTCTCCAGACAGCAGGGATTCGAATAGTGCAACGGGAACGTCTCAATCAGTACCGTGCCCGGTTTCATAAACAGACTGTTCGAGGTATTTGCCCCATGGGGAGACAACACCACTTTCGCATGTTCAAAAAACCGGATCTGTTCCTCAATGCTATATTCTTCAGGTACGATCGTAACGAATCCATATTCCTCCAGTACAGACTGGGACAAGCGGAGTTTTCGGGTTCCTGTCCGTTTTACATAGATCTTCTCCGGATATGATCCAGCAGAAGGCGGAAGATGTTCCCGTATCTCTCTGGCAGCTTCGACCAGAACAGGAGCAGAACTGACACGCCCCTCTCCAAGAGGAACCGGGCAGTACAATTTTTCAAAACGGTATGTCTTTCCACGTTCCAGATCCTTTGTCCACAGGATCCGCTCCGATCTGATCCCCAAAAGGCCGGCATATGTCTCTGCCGCTTCTGTGTGAGGCAGAATATAACTCCCGATAAAGCCAGAGCGCTCCATCAGCCACAGTTTGTCCAGTACTTCAAATGTGAAGTGCCAATAGTTCTCCGTATACAGACGTGCCAGAAAACACCAGCCACCCGGGAGAACAATTTCAGGAAACGAAAGCATCGGTCTGCCGAACCGCGCTACCGGTTCGGATTCTTTCTGATATCCTTCCCAGTAAGCATCATTGATCCTGCCGTCCTGGTCCGTAATAAAATACACTTCCGGATCCGGTGTCGTACACAAATACAGTTCCGGATACAGGTAAAGTTCATACCCATTCCGCGAAAAAGGAATGTCCGGCGTCAGATGCTCGAACTGATCCGGCGCATAATAATCCTTTTGTTCTTCCAGCTTGAGGACGGGAATATCTTTACGATCCAGAACGCTCTTGACCTGTAAAGCAGTCTGCTGATCGTAGATCCCGATCAGGACCGCATCGAAGACGCCTTCCCGATAAAGGGTTTCGACCTTATCCGGATCTTCGACCCTCACGGAACCCGATCCGATCAGTTCACGGTAACGAACATCCAGAATACAGGTGATCCGATAGCGGTCGTTCCAGCACTCTGCAACGATTGCTTCCAGATCGTGGCCATAGTATCCATATCCCCAAAGCGCAATATTCATTGTTATTTTTTCTCGCTGTCACAAAAGTCAAGTCCCATAAACCGCAAAGTCGCAGCGGGAACGTTTGCCAACAAAGTATCCATATCTCCCGAATCTGCGGCACTCCTCGCAACCGAAGCGGAGATCGCGCGGCCGTCTACGGATGCCCTGGGCAATTCAATTGCCTCAATCCCATATCTGGGCAGAATCTTCTTCATCAGTTCGTTGAAGAATGCCATCTTCGGATTGTGTTTCTCATCCCCGAAGAACCGACACGTGACGCCGAGTCTGGGACCGATGATCTCGGTATAGATAAGCGCATCCGCCGTCGCGCTTTCTTCCATGTCCGCCGGATCAACCTTCACAAAGTATTCTCGGAAAACGTTTCTTGTCGCCTGGAAAGGTCCTCCGGATACGATCGTCACATTCGGAAGATCTCTGGTCGCGTCCACAGCCATGGCGAACCGTTCAGCGTAACTGAATATGCCCAGTTCATCCTCAATCAGAAGAACAAACAGTTTGTCCACCTGCCTGCTGGCGGTTTCGATAAGAAAACGGTGCCCGAGCGTGAACGGATTGCCATGCATGCCAACGGTTCCGATGCGCTGTCCCGGTTCCGGGTGGAAATCGTTGAAATACAGATCAAGATATAGTGAGTTGATCGCCAGATCCCTTGTGAGCATTTCAGACGGTTCTGCGCTAACCGGCGAATCCAGAACTCCTTCCGTGGTCATTCTGTCATACAGATCCCGGGCGTATAATTCGTTAACTTTGTGATTGCAGTGCAGCGGGATATCGAGCAGCCATTCATTTGGCACGTTGTTGCGATCCAGGATATCCGTCAGATCGATGGTCTCCGTTCCGCTGTACTCATGATTTTCCAGATGCATAACCACGATATCGCCCGGCTTCATCGGAGTTGAGGTCATATGGATCATCTCCTGGTACTTCGTCTCGAAGCATCCGCAGTTGACCACTCTGACGGAACGGCCGTCCCGGTTAATCATGCTCTGGAGATAACTTTCGATCGTGTGCCGGTCTTCCACGTATGCTCCGATCATGAAGCAGGGACCGAAAAACCAGACTGTCCGGTCTGCCTGATCAGGCTGTCCGACGGTAAGCCGTTCCCCGTCCTTCACGTGAAAATACCGGTCATTACAATCTTTCAGCCGGGTATAGATATCGCTTTTTTCCAGATGAACCGTATACTGGCCGACTTCCTTTGCGTATTCTTCCGTATACAGTTCATCATAGAACGCCGGAGCCTGGTCAGCGGTAACACAGGGACCGACTGCCCTCGCGTCCGGACGCCTCATCCAGTTTTTGAATCCAACCGCGAGCCGTTTGCGGCCGGGCGTAGTCTGATGATCCGTGAAGATCATGTTGTAGACTTTGACGCCCGACGCAGAGAATTTCCGGATCAGTTCATCGTATGCGTGCTCCGCAAGCTCCGCCTCAAATTGTTTGATGGTCTGGACACTGCCCCAGTTGAAGACCCCGCCCCCGAAGACCTCTATCAGACACTGAAATCCAAGGCGGAATTCCTCGTCCACCAGAAGCATCCGTCTTCTGTTTCCCTGTTGCTGGACAGCCTCTTCCACGGAGAGTTCCGTACAAAGGATACCATTGTCCTGAAGGTGTTTCTTCCAGGTGTTGAAAATGTTTATTCTTCTTTTATCCTGATCTCCGGGACGGACCAGAATTATTTGTTTAAATCTGCGCAGCGCATCAGGCAGATATTTGTTCTTTTCCCAGGGATCGCTGTATTCGATATACAGCAGATCATCCGAGGAACTGCACATGCCGGACAGTACGCCTTCTGCGTCAATGATCGGCAGCTCTTTGATGGACGGTCTTGCACGGAAGAACTCCCGCGCCTTCATGAACTCGTTTCTCCCGACAGCGGAATACTTCCTGTTGATCGGGACCTCCTTCAGTCCGGCAGCTTTTGCCCGGATCAGATCCCCGTAACTGATCAGACCGGACAGTTTTCCGTCTGTCTCTGTAAGAATGACATTGCACGGCTGTGAATACAGCGCATTTTTGAGAGTCTCCCATGAAATAGAGGTCTGGTCCTCTGTGACCTGTAAAACAGGCAAGGCTTCCCTGAGATAACAATCCATAAAATCCTCCCGAATGATATTTTTCCGCATCCAGACGCGGTAATGATTCTGTTAAGATCATTCATTTGATGGGAAACGGCACAGATTTATGCTGATGCAGTTCCTTTCCCCGAGACGGCAGTTATTTCTAAACGGGGTCAAATGAGTTTCGTGACGGTGCTTCTAGTCCGGACCCCGGCGCCGCTGTGCAGTGCGCCGTTGATCTATACTCCGGTATCCGATACCGGTGTGTATAAGCGGTTATTTCCGCCTTATTCAATATCTTTCTTTGTATTATCCATATCCGTTCCGGGTCCGAATGGGCCCTGCAGTCTGTTCGCAACATACAGGCAATAACGATATCCCATTTTTGCCAGCACCTCGGAAACCTCTTTCTGGAAATTCTCCGTCATCGCAACGAGTATGATGCTATTCTCTTCCTGTGGGCCGTGCTCAGAGATCTCCCGCACCGGGAGCCCGAACAGTTCATCAGGCTGACCTGTCCTGTCTGTTACCCAGATACCCGTGATCCGGAAACTGAGATCCTGAAGTCTGTGAAAAACAGCGCTAGCCACTCTTCCCGCCCCATAGATCTCAAGCATACGGTATGTCATGAGCGAAGAAAAGATCTCCCTGTCGCGTTCCCGCACAAGTTCCTGCATCTCCATGATGTTCCGGAACTGCCGTAACAGTTTCATTTCTTCTTCGGAGAACCATTCGGCAGGGTCTTCTCCCAAAAACGAATCATAGGAACTGACTGTGACGTCCCACATATGAAGCAGGCACTTTTTCAAGCCGGGCGTATCCAGACCGCGCCGTTCAGCGAAATCTGTCATGCGGTCAAAAGTGAGAAAATAACCGTGGAAATCCTTCGGCATGCGCTTACGTGTCATAACGGAGTCTTCCCGGTAGCGGCGGATAAAATAGGTCTTCGGTAAATACCGGACCCGCTCAGCCATCAGGATCGCCTGAAAAGTGAAAAACTCGTCTTCATGTTCGACATGTTCCAGATTCCAGATATCGTGTTCCAGCAGAAACGCTCTTCTCCAGAACTCCCGCTGAACGTAGACCAGATATTCGTCCTGTTCATTAAACAGGTCAAAAAGCTGCACTCCTGAAAGCACGGTATCCGGATATGTACCTTTTCTGACAGCCGGATAGGCACCAAACTTTCTGGAAAGAGCCTCCGTTTCAAAGAGCGCCCGAGAATCAAAAAATACACCGTCCAGCCGGTCCCGTTCGCAGATCTGATACAATTCCTCCATGGATTCCGGAGTGATCTTGTCATCCGAATCCAGGAAATACACATATTGCCCGCGCGCTTCTTTCAGGCCGAGATTGCGCCCGTGGCCCTGCATCTGATTCTGCTGAAGGTGGAATACACGGAAACGGGGGTCTTTCCCGGCGTATTCATCCAGTATCATGCCGCTGTTGTCCGGTGATGCATCATCGATACAAAGGACTTCCAGGTCCTGCATGGTCTGGGCAAGGACACTGTCCAGACAATCCCGCAACCACTTTTCCACGTTATACACTGGGATAATGATGCTGACTTTCGGCTGCTGCATATGACCTCCTTGACAGACGGATCATTTCTGCCTCCCGATTGGGGCGGTATATCCTTTCGAGTGTTGGGAACAAACCCTTTTCGGTATCTGCAAACAAAAAGGAGTCAGACAAATATATCCCGCATCCTTTTCTTCCTGTCACCCTTTTCACTCGACACTAAATAAACTACAATGTATTGTAGCACATGATATTTTCTTACGCATGGAAAAAAGAATCGCCATCATTAATTCCGAAAGGACTCTTCATGCAATCCGATTCCAAACAATATTATACGGTGATCCGGCCGCACGCTCCGCTGCTGCAGCTGGATCTGAAAGAACTGTTCAAATATAAGGATCTGATCCTGATCCTCGCGAGGAAGGACTTCTCTCAGCGGTACCGCCAGACGATCCTGGGGCCGATCTGGGCGCTGCTCAGCCCGCTGCTGACCAGTCTTACGCATCTGTTCATTTTTGGCACGATCGCGAACATCGGCACGGACAACATCCCGAAGATCCTTTTCTATCTCTGTTCCAACAACCTCTGGTCCGTGTTCTCCACCTGCCTCAGGGACAATTCTCACACTTTCCTTTCAAATTCCAACCTGTTCAGCAAGGTCTATTTCCCCAGACTGTCCGTTCCTGCCGCAAGCACACTGGTCATCCTGTACCGCTGGGGCATCCAGACACTCGTCCTGATTCCGCTTTATCTCTACTATCTGATTAAAGGTGCGGTACACCCGATCTGGTCCATGTTTTTCCTTCTGCCTTTGATCCTGCTCTGGACTGCGCTGATCGGAACCGGAGCCGGTCTGATCATCAACAGTGCCACGACCAAATACCGCGATCTCGCGATGCTGGTAGGCTTCGGACTCAGCCTTGGTATTTATGTGACCCCCGTTGTTTATCCGCTCTCAACACTGACGGAATCGAAATGGTTCCCGCTGATCTGCCTCAACCCTGTCAGTGCTCCGGTCGAGCTTTTCCGCAAAATCATGCTGGGAACTGGCACCATTATCCCTTGGTCCGTCGCATGCAGCCTTCTGATGACATTCTGTCTTGTGTTTCTCGGCCTGATCGCGTTCCACCATGTCGAAAGGAACTTTGTTGATACGATATGAATTCCAATGATCTCATTCTGCGCGTCGACCATGTCAGCAAACGCTACCGATATGGTCAGTACAGCGCCAAAACCTTCCAGCAGGCATTTAAAAACTGGATGAACAGGGTCGCTGATCCCTCTGTCCGGACTGTTCCCCGCACGGACAAAAACACTTTTTATGCCCTGAAGGATATCGACCTGAGCATCACCCCGGGTGAACGGTTGGGCATCATCGGCCGAAATGGCGCAGGAAAAAGCACATTGCTGAAACTGATCAGCAGAATCACTGCCCCGACTGAGGGGACCATAGAACTGTGGGGACGCGTTGCCTCCCTGCTGGAAGTGGGAACCGGCTTTGACTCGGAACTCACAGGCAGAGAGAACATCTATCTTAACGGATCGATCCTCGGAATGGACCGCAAAGAGATCGACAAAAAGATCGATGATATCATCTCTTTCTCTGAGGTCGGGGATTTTATCGACACGCCGGTCAAGCGCTATTCCAGCGGCATGTTCGTTAAACTCGGGTTTGCCGTAGCAGCTTATCTCGACAACGAAATCCTCATTATGGATGAGGTCCTCGCTGTCGGAGACCTGGATTTTCAGAAAAAATGCCTGAACCGGATGAATCAGATCGCCCGCGATGAAGGCCGGACGATTCTTTACGTAAGTCACAACATGAATACGATCAAGTCTCTCTGCACCAGATGCATCGTTCTGGACAAGGGACATATCATTTTTGACGGCGACGTCGACAAAGCGATTGCTCTTTATCTGGGTTTGGAACAGGATCTTCCTCCCTCCTATCATTACACCAAAGAATACCGGCCATACGACACTGTCCTGCGCGCCAACAAGCGGTTTGAAATGACGGATCTTTCTTTTCCGACTTCCTCCTCCTTTGTCTTCTCCGAATCCAAACCACAAGATTTCCTTCTTTCTGTCCATTCCGATATGGACTTTGAAAGAGTCGGGTTCCGGTTTGAATTGTGGTATCAGGACGGTCTGAAAGCGGGAAGCATGCTGACAGAAAACTTTGTCCGGATCCCTAAGGGAGAAACGGATATCCTTCTGCATTTCGATCCATCCCACCTCGTGGAGGGTCAGTACCGTGCGGATCTGATCGCTTATCAGTTTGACAGCAATGGAAATGAGGATATCCTGGACGGCGTCTATCCCGGCTTCATATTCCAGATCCATAATGAACTGGATGAAAGGAATCACCTGGACTGGCACGCACAGTACTGGGGTCCCATTCATCTGCATGATCTTTCCGCTTCCGTAGCGGAGAAAAATAAGACCTGAAAGACGCAGGGATCAGCAGGTATTTCCGAAAAAGCGTTACAGTGGCAGAGATGCCACTGTTTCTTTTTTCCAAAATAAGAGAAACCCGCCGGAACCGCAGCGCTGAAGCGCCGACTTTCCAAGCGGGACAATCACATATACAGATTAATCGTCATCAAAGATCTCGTCATAAAACATCATCTCTTCCAGAGAAAAACCATCCTCTCTGTCTCTTTTCCGCTCCTCCTCCACAATGCGGTCATAAGTCTCCCTGTCCACATAGACCGCACGTTTTTCCCAGACAGTTCTGGTACCGAACAGTGTCTTCTTCTGCACAGGAACTGATTCAATGACCCTGTATTTTCTCGCCATGAGTCCATACCTCCCCAATCCGAGCTCACTGCATTATACACCGATAATATCTACCCTTGAAATGTCACTGACAAAGAAAGAAGTGTCCCCGATGGAAAGCGCTTCTTCCCAGATTCCCAGTTCCGCCTCGTTGTAGGAGGCAGAATCAAAGAAGCATTCTCCTTCCGCCACTTCCCCGTTTTCGAGTAAGATACGCACGTATTTGCCGTCATATGAGGACAGGCGGAGTTTTTCCCGTTTTTCCACCATCCGGCGCAGCGAATCATCTCTGATCTTCTCAAAACAGATATCCCCTTCGATGGTCCCGCAATCCAGATAACCGGCTTTTTTAAGAACGCCGATCTTGGCACGATCCCACTCCGGCACGTCGATCTCAATCATGGACTCATCGGGAAAAAGACTTTCGATCAGTTCCAGCACAGCACCGGTATCCCCGGTTCTCTCAGGAACAACAAAAAAACGGTTGATGAACAGTTCTCTCGGATTCGGAAAAAGCACCGCACCGCCGATGATCCTGTCCCCGTCCTCAAGCACATACAGTGCGTCCGACTTGTCGATCATGCGATACCAGGATTCCTCTTCATATCCTTCAGGACCATCCGGTTCATGTCCTTCCGCAAAGGCTGCCGCGTCAAATGACCGTCTGGACAGTTCCGTCAGGACACCGATCTCCTCCTCCAGCGCGATTCGAAGTTTCATGTCATCTCCTTTTGACCGGATTCTCGTTATCTCACTGCATCAAGGAAACGCTTAAACGCCTCTCGTCCTTTATCGTCCCGCTTAAACACGCCGGCGTGTTCGAGCACTTTAGCAAAAACGAGTCCCGTCTCCCTCTTCACGATCTCCGCCGCGTTACCTTTTGTAAACAGATAGCGATCTCTGAATGATTCAGCCCATTCCGCATGTTTTGAAGTTCTTTCATCCGCAGTCAGATCCCCGCCTTCCACGAGCAGTTCCGATACCGCGGCAAGTTCCTCCTTCAGTCTTGCCGGAAGGACCGCCAGTCCCATGACCTCGATCAGACCGATATTTTCTTTCTTGATATGATGTAGTTCCGAATGAGGATGGAACAGTCCGAGAGGATGCTCTTCCGTTGTCAGGTTGTTCCGCAGCACGAGATCCAACTCAAACAGTCCGCCGCGTTTTCTGGCAATGGGCGTGATCGTATTATGAGGCGTGCCGTCCGTCTCCGCAAAAATGTCCACTGTCGGATCGCTGTAATTCCGCCAGCTGGACAGGATCCGATCGGCGAGTTCCGCCAGCCGGTTTCTGTCTTTTCCGGAAATCCGGATGACAGACATCGGCCATTTTACGATACCTGCCCTGATATCCTCAAATCCTGGAAAAGTAAACGGGCATTCAACAGCAGCTTTTTCCATGGCAAATATATACCTTCCGCCCTGGAAATGATCATGTGCCAGAATAGAGCCGCCTACGATGGGAAGATCCGCGTTCGACCCCACGAAATAATGCGGGAACTGACGCACGAAATCCAGCAGCTTATCAAAGCACGCCCTGTCGATCTTCATGGGTGTATGTTCACTGTTCAGGCAGATGCAATGCTCATTGTAATATACATAAGGCGAATACTGGAAAAACCAGGGCGATCCGTTGATCGTGATGGGAATCATCCGGTGATTCTGCCTGGCGGGATGATTGATCCTTCCTGCATATCCTTCATTCTCTGCGCAAAGCTGGCAGCGGGGATAAGCAGACGCCGGCATATTCCGGGCAGCAGCAATCGCCTTCGGATCCTTTTCCGGCTTCGAAAGATTGATGGTGACATCCAGTTCGCCGTATTCTGTCTGTGTCTTCCATTGAACATCCCGGGCGATTCTGTCCCTGCGGATATAATTGGTATCCTGACTGAACCGGTAATACCAGTCCGTCGCCTTCTCGGGATCCATCTCATAAAGTTCATTGAAACGGCGGATCACCTGAGCCGGTCTCGGAGTCAGGCGTCCCATGAGTTCGGTGTCAAGCAGGTCCCGGTATATAACGCTATTCTCTTCCAGCACACCGCGTGCATATGCGTCGTCCAGCAGTTCATCCAGAAGAGATGAGAGTTCTCTGTCTTCGATACTTCCGGCAGTTCCGTCTAAACTGTCGATTTTCAGCACATCCAGGATCGTATTGACCGCCCATTGCCGCTCGCATGGTTCGATCAGTCCTTTTTTCAGCGCATATGAGACAAGCCCGCATACTGCTTCTCCGGTCATACTCCAAACCGTCCTTCTGTTTTTCTGTATCCTTATCTTATCATGTTTTATTACCGGCAACATGCCGGGGACAAAAGAAATCGGCGGGTTCCATACCCGCCTTTTCTGTTTCCGATATTCCGTTTTCCTCAGTTCCAGGCCGCAATCAGTTGGTTCTCATCCGCTCCATCAGTCCCGACGCCAATGATACGCACTGAGCGGCATCCGGCGAATAACCGTCCGCACCGATCTCATCACAGAACTGCTGCGTAATCGGCGCACCCCCGATGATGATCCGGTGCTTTTCACGAATCCCGCGCTTCACCGCCAGTTCCACGACGCGCCTCATCTCGCTCATCGTCGTCGTGAGCAAGGCCGAGCAGGCAATGATATCACAGTGCTCCTTTTCAGCGACATCAAGGAATTTTTCAGCTGACACGTCCACGCCGAGATCAATAACCTCGAAGCCGCCGCCTTCCAGCATGATCTTCACCAGATTCTTCCCGATATCGTGCATATCTCCCTTGACAGTTCCCAAACACACACGTCCCTTTCGTTCCACATCGGATTCCTGAAGCAGAGGGCGGAGCGTATCCAGTGCAGCGCTCATGCATTTTGCCGCGACAAGCATTTCCGGAACGAAAGCGCGGTTGGCAGAAAAGTCATCTCCCAACTCCATCATTCCCCGGATGAGACCTTCCGAAACGATCGTCCGCGCATCGACACCTTCTTCCAGAGCGCGGTCCACATTCTTCAGGACCATTTTCTGTCTGCCTTTTCTCAGATCGGCGGCGATTCTTCCCAACACGGAACCCTGTTCGGACGGCTCAGCCTGCGCCATGACAGCCTTCTCGGTCCGCTTTGTTCCGGCGGTCCTGCCCGTCTCCTTTTTAACGGGAAGATTCAGATGCCACACAGCATTATACGCAGCGATTTCCTCATTGATAAATCCATCGACATGCTTGCATACCGTTCCGGGCAATCCATATGTGATACAGGGAATAAAATGTCCTCCCGGACAGCATTCGTGCAGGACGTTTCTGACATAGGAACGGATCTCTTCCCCGTCCGCATCCGGACGGTCGATCGCAGCGCCGATCCCGCCCATAAGCACCATCCTGCCATCAAAATTTGCCTGCAATTCCGGGATACCGTTCTCAGGAAGAACACCCTGCCAGATCTGGATCCCGATCTCGACCATATCCCCGACGATCGGCGCAAGATAGGAATCCGCATGGTGGATCGTGATAATCCCGTGTTCACGGAAATAGGAATAGAATTTTCTGTAAGGCTCTTTGAAAAATTCACGCCAGATCACAGGACTCATAAACAGGGATTCCTTGGTGCCCCAGTCATCATGGGAGAGGACCGCGTCCGGATGAAGATTCTCCACAAGCAGTCTCGCATGGGTCAGCCTGTGATCCAGAATATAGGCGATCAGTTCATGCATCTCCTTCGGATGCTCGTAAAAACCGGTGAGCGTATCCTCGAATCCCATGAGGAAGTGAAGCTGTTCGAACAGTCCGGTCCCCATCATCGCCATGGAAAGATACTCATTTCCGCAGACCGCTTTTGCGGCATTTCGGGCTTCTTCCCAACCATCGGTACAGTTTGATACAAGATCCGGCGCATGAACAGAGACCTTCCAGTCCGTAATGTCCTTCAGCACCTTCGTCTCAGGGGTGATATGAGGCATTGGACCAGGCGCGTCTTCAGGGTAATCGATCGTAACGCCCCAACGGTTCACGGCCATAGCACCCTTACGCAATCCGGCACGAAGATATCTGTTCACGGGATCGCCCGGGACAAGCCGGAACGCCTCGTACTGGCACAGCTGCCGGTCGGGGCGCCCGTTTTTCTTCAGTTGTTCCAACAGCAGTTCCTTCGGCGTCATCATAAGCGCATTGTTCCTCATTTCAGCAGGATACAGGAAACGAACGTAATCGTGGACGGTCCGTTGTTATATTTCAATCCGCAGGCAGTACAGACATCGCTCACGATCAGACCGCATGCCTCCATGGATGGATAAAGCCGGTCCGGATGGCGGCATGGCGCGTCCGGATAGGTGCATTTTACACACCGCGTACAGCTGCCCGCTGCCATCGGCATACACGCCGGGAACAGTTGCCTGACTTGCCGGACAACGGTGTCAAACTGTTTCTTATGAAAGCGATCAGCATCCCTGATCCCCTCCAGATCGAAATCTCCATCCACCTCAGTGACAGAGACCAGAAGCAGTCCGGTATCATATCCAGCAATCCGCTCTGATAGTTCCAATAAGGAACCGCAGGCAGGCGGACAGGACCATGACGTTCCGAACCGCGCGCAGCGGTTCTCCGCGCACATCCGGCGGACTTCCGGTTCCGGACGAAGCCGTTTGGATTCAAAAAGCGCAGTGCGGAAACCTGCCTGAACGGCAAGTTCTTCCGCCATCCGGATTGTTTCATCCTCTGTCCGCACTTTTCCGATCTCCTTCATTTTGGTATCATAAGCATTAACAATACTTTATCGATTTTCAAATCCAAAGGCAAGAAGATGGATCTTTTTACGGTTACCACATCCGCCGGCGATATCGCTGTTGAAAAGAATACGATCCTGCTGGATGCACTGCACCGGGCGGGCATACCGGTTTCTGCAAACTGCGGCGGAAACGGAGTATGCGGGAAATGCAAAGTCCGGATCAGTGAGGGCTCTGAGGAAAAACTCGTTCTTGCATGCCGTTACAGGGTCTTTAGCGATCTCACCGTGCTCGGAACAGATTCTGAAAGCACCCGCCTTCAAACGGGGAATCTCATGGACGTCTCCGTTTATCCCGGTCATTATGCCGCTGTCGATCTGGGCACGACCGGCGTCAGCGTTTTGCTTCACTGCGGTACTGAAGGATCTGAGATGAATGAGGTCAATGTGCTTGCTCCTTATGGGGCAGACGTGATCTCCAGGACTTCATATGTCCATGATCATGGGGCATCGGTTCAGCTTTCCGCTTTGCTGAAGGAACAGATTCTTCGCATGATCCGTACACTGTCGGAACGATCGGGCATTCCTGTCCCCGATAAAATCC
>CAMKDB010000022.1 GCA_946411155.1 uncultured Faecalibacterium sp. | reverse complement strand
GGAGTATTCCGGCGGCAGCTCTTTTTCCCTGATAATATGATTTCTCTCATCCCATCCTGAAATCCGTCACATACCAGTCATCATCCTGGATCCGGTACGGGGACCCGCAGTAAGGGCATGTGGTCCGGCGGGTCGCGTCAAAACTGCCTCCGCAGTTCGAACAGGAAACCTTCCTTATCGAATAGCCCTGACGGAAAGGCAGCATCACGTTTTTCCGCAGGTCCATCGTCACAGCACGGTTCTGCTTCACGGGGATCCCGCCGACTTCGCGCACCATCTCAAAAAAGACCGTCGTGCGCGCAACAACATAATCCCCGTCCGTCTTAAAAGACCTTAATGCCGCCGGGCCCCGGAACTGAGCGTCCAGAACGTTGGAAAAAGGATTCTCCTTCTTCTCTCCCGTATAGACCGGAAGCGTGGAAGGGTCCTTGCAGAAGATGATCATCCTCGCCAGTGAAGCAGCTTTGTTTACGAAATACTCGTAGGAGAATTCGGGACTGAAGCGCTGCATCGCGGTCTCGAACCGTTTCCGGGATCCCCCCATCTCGAAAAGAAGTCCGATGGACTTACCCGCTTCTCCGAACAGTGATCCCAGTTTCCTGAACGCCCAGATCATGTAGCCCATGACAGCGCCGGCTCCCGCAGAGAAAGCAGTCATTAAGATCACTCCGAGTACAGCCAGCACGATGCTTTCCCTGTTCCGTCCCAGAATACCGGATATCAGACCGAAACCGCCAAAAACCGCCGCGGAAGGAAGCATATACTTTTTGATCTCCCCGTAGACTTCCTTCTCCGTACCGCCGAAGTCCTTCACAAAATAATAACTGCTCACCCGGGGAAACAGATCTTCCATTTCGAAATGAGTCCCGCAATAGGGGCAACCGCGGCTGATTTCTCCTACAGTAGTCAGGTTTCCGCAGTTGGGGCAGCGGTACGGTTCTGCCTGGGCGGATGCGCTTCCTTTCACCAGATCGTTCACCGTGACATAGAGGACCTTATCATCCTTATCACGGAAAAACTGCTTTCCCTTTCTGATCAGCGTCCGGTTCCAGCTGCAGCTGCGCCAATCCATCGAACACCTGTATTTCCCGTCTGACCAGACGCGTCCGTGCCCACCTTCCGAAAAATGACCTCTCGGCGCAAAGACGTAATCCAGTTCCATTTCCCGTTCCTTCAGCCGTTCGCGCTGCAATTCCATTCCGAACTGCAGGTCGTCGTCCAGGACTTCTGAAGCACCTCCGTCTCTCAGGAAACGGGAAATCTCCTCTGTAAACCGGTCAAATAATTGCTTCGGCACACTCATCTTTCCGCAGCCTCCAAACTCCGAGATTCACAAATCCATTCTTCGTGCATTATACTATATTATATCTGTCCCGCAAACGGAACGATTCCATACGGAGGCCGGAAAAAATGAAGAAAACGCTGTTCGAATATCGCAAAGGGAAGGAGATGCACGCATCGGGATCCTGGGAACTGAACGATTCCGAGAAACGGATCATTCATGTCACGGGGGGATTGTTCGCGGCATGCGGGATCCTCGCCATCGTCTCTATCTTGACGCCATGGTCGTATCTCTCCGGGTTGTTCTTCGTTCTGACTTTTGTATTCGCCTTTGCCATGGGCGGCAGCATGTTCTACCTCGTCTGGAAGAAAAATAAAGAAAAGCCCATGGAGAAGACCTATACCGAGGTCGACTACAAATACAACGGAATTACCGGGGAAGTCCGGGATAACAGCAGGGAGATCACGAAGGAAGAGTTCCTTTCCCGGAAGAATTGACTTTCCTGTGCGGAAATGATAATTTGAGTTCACTTTTCTGAGGAGTATACGATACGATGACACGTGAAGAATTACTGGAAGCAGTTGCTGAGATCCTCCGGGATATTTTCGATAACGAGGAACTGCCCGTCACGGAAGAGACCAGTTCCGCGGATGTGGAGGACTGGGATTCTCTGGAGCAGATCAACATTCTCGTCGCCATTCAGGACCGCTTCGGGATCCAGTTCAGCCTGGACGACGTAAAAGGCCTGGAAAATGTGGGTGACACTCTGGATCTTATTGAAAGGAAACTTGGATGAACGAATACGGTATCGCGGACCTGAAAGTGGGTGATTCCGCCTCTTTCCGCGTCACCGTGACGCAGGAGATGGTAGACGCGTTCGGTGAGCTTTCCGGAGACCGGAATCCACTGCACACCGATGCCGAATACGCCGCCTCTTTGGGGCATCCCGGCACCGTGGTCTACGGCATGCTCACCGCAAGCCTCTATTCCACCATGGCCGGCATGTACCTGCCTGGAAAGTATTGTCTGCTTCAGCAGATGGAGACCAAGTTCCGCAAGCCTGTATATATCGGAGACGAACTGGAAGTCACCGGCACGGTGGAACAGCACACCCTGTTTCCTGCGCAGATCCGGGTCTCCTGCAAGATCCGCAACCAGAACGGCGTTCTGGTCAACAGCGGAACCTATACGGCGCTGGTCAGTGCCTGAGGAGGAAAAACCATGAGTGAAAAAGCACTGCTGCTGCTCGGCGCGGACAGCGACATCGGTATCACATTCCTGAAACACTGGGATGGTCCGGTCATCGCCCATGTCTGCCGGAAACCCGAGGCGATCGACAGTATCGCTTCCGGGTCGGAGATCACGAAGGTCTACGGGGATTTCTCCTCGTCAGACGGAATCGAGGCCTTTATCGCATCGGTCCGTGATCTGAAAGAGGAGATCGGAAAGATTCTTTTCCTCCCCTCCATGCCGGCTGTTCCGACGAAACTCCCGAAAATTGCGCCAGCGGATCTGGAGAGGACATTCCTTGTCGGCTATTATTCCGCGTTCCGGCTCTTTCAGGAACTGCTGCCCGCCATGGCCAAAAATGGCGGCGGACAGGTCGCTGTGATCCTCACCTCCTACTGTTTCGGCGCGCCGCCGAAGTTCCTGGCTTCCTATGTCAGCAGCAAATATGCGCTGTACGGACTGGTCCGTTCCGCTGCCGTGGAATACGGCGGAAAAGGAATCACCGTCAATGCGATTGCTCCATCCATGGTCGAGACCGGATTCGTCAGTAATCTGCCTGCCTTCGCCGTGGAACAGGAAGCAGAGAAAAGCCCTCTCGGCAGAAATGCCACACCGGAGGATCTGGTTCCCGTCCTGAAGATGCTTCTTTCCGGGGAGGCGCCTTATCTTAACGGTGCCGTCATCCCCATCACCTCCGGCAGCCAGCTGAACTGAACCGCCGGACATACAGAACTGAAAACGGTATGGCTATGCATCCGCATGTCCATACCGTTCTTTATTATTCCTGATCCTGTCCCGTCACGGGCTGATGGCAATATATCCCGTTTTTCCGATCAGTTCCTGCCCCTCCGGGGAAAGAAGCCAGTCGATCAGAATGGGAATGTTCGGATTGTCGTTGTCCGCGCGGTAGACCGCATAGAACTGCGCGACGACCGGATAACTGCCGTCCCGGATATGTTCCGCTGTCGGCGTCACGCCGTTCAGCGCCAGCATCTTCACGCCACTGTTTCCGACGATCCCTTCCAGATAGAACCGGAAAGAAAATCCGAGCGCCCCACCGGTGACAGCAAAAGGCGATTTTCTGCCGATCGCGCGCCCACCCATGAACATCTCGAAAAGGGTCTGACTCCCGCTTCCCTTAAGACGTGTGACCGGGTTGATGATCCGATCCGGACCGCCGACTTCGGACCAGTTTGTGATGTTTCCCGCATAGATCTCCCGGATCTGTTCGGATGTCAAGGTCTCCACCGGATTCCGTTCGTTCACGAAGAAGACGAATGCCTCCAGTCCCACCGGCACATATACCAATTCGACGCCCTGCTCCTGCGCATAGCGCTTCTGGTCCTCCGACGCCGCGGCTGAGAAAAAGACGTCCGCAGAACCGTCCACCACTGCCTGAAAGCCGCGTACCGTATTGCGGTACTGCATCGCACTGTCCGGTGCAAAATTCTCACCGTAGAAATTGTCGGAGGAGAATTCACCGCCCTCGAAAGTGACGCAGCCATCCGGGTAGAGATTGCGTATGACCGCGGCATAGACCGGCACCAGCGCCGCAGCGCCGTCCAGCACAGGCAGATCTTCCGAAAGTTTCACCGAACTGTTCAGATCGGGAAGATCTGCGTCGGGATCGAAGGGCAGGTACCTGCCGACGTCGATCATCTGTGCCTGCGATGCGGAACTGAAGTTGTTGGACAGCCTGCAGGTGAGCACCCGGTACATGCCAAGATTGAACATCCCGCACAGCAGTACCGGCACCAGAAGCATAAGAATCTGTCTTCTCTTCATGGCCAGATCTCTCCTGCAATGAACCGGATGATGGAACAGTGCCTGTACGCCCAGACGTCCCATCCGAAATGAACAGCCG
Organism: uncultured Faecalibacterium sp.; assembly: GCA_946411155.1. Lineage (GTDB taxonomy): Bacteria > Bacillota > Clostridia > Oscillospirales > Ruminococcaceae > RUG11783. Next base: position 15,386 of record CAMKDB010000022.1, on the reverse strand, counting down.
TCAGGACAAGACACAGCGCAATGACCGTGAACAGCAGAATCCGGAACTTCCGTTCTTCCATCCTGTCCCCCTCACATGTACGCGACCGCCAGAGACAGCAGCGCGAACAGGCCCAGCGCAATCAGCGCGAGAGCACCCACAACGACGGACATGATAATCATCAGCGTCCTTCTCGTATCCAGATCCGATGGGGAAACGGAACCGGGCTGCTCCTTTTCCGCCTTCTTTGCATGTAAATACCTCCACAGGCTCACCGCCCAAAGCAGGACCAGCACGCCTGGTACACCGTAAAAAAGCAGTCTAAATATTCCCGATGCCATCAATATGCTCCCTTCTTCCGCGTATTATCTTTTCTCACATACCAGTGTAACCCATTCCGCTTCCCGGAACACGGAACGCACTTTCAGCTGCAAGCGATCCAGTGCCGACGCTACCTCCGCTTCCCGGTCCGTACGGATCCCGCCCAGAAGCAGTATCCCTCCCTGTGCGGTCTTCCTCTTCAGAAAAGGAAGATCTTTCAGGATCACGTCTGCCGTAATATGACAGATCACCAGGTCATATCCACCGTCCGGCAGCGCCGTCTCCGTTTCCTTTGTCCTCAACAGGCTCGTGTACCGTTTATCCACGCCGTTCCGCGCGGCATTCCCAACAGCATCCGCCACCGCATCCTGCTCGATATCCAGCCCTGTTGCATGGTCTGCGCCGCTGAGGAGCGCGGCAATAGCCAGGATTCCCGTCCCCGCTCCGAGATCCAGAACGGATCCGCGGATTTCCATCGCGCTCAGCGCCTCCAGACACAGTTTCGTGTTGGGACTCTGTCCCGTTCCGTATGATCCGGAGCTACCGATCACAACAGGGATCAAGTCGGTGGTGTCAGGTTCCGTCCACGGAGGAACGATCAGATACCTGCCCGCCTTCACCGGCGGATACTGATCCCGCCAGGAAACAGACCAATCCGTTTCAGGCAACGCATTCCGAACGATTTCCGCGGGGACACCCAGGGCGGAAGCCGCGGTCCGCGCTTCCCTGCTGACCATTTCCGCATCGGTGTCTTCAGGATAGAGATGGATCGTCACGAAACGGGGATCGTTTGCAAGAAGGGCGTCATCAATATAGTCGAACCGAACCTGCAGGAGATCTCTTTCCAGGTCCGTATAATCTTCAACATAGATCCCGCTGCCGCACAGCGGAGCGATGGCTTCCAGATACGATTCCCTGCTTTCAGCCGGGATCCGGATTCGGATCTCCTGATAATTCATATCCCTTCGTTTCTCCCCCGTTTTCTTTATGATATTTCCTTTCCTTCCCATAAGCAAAGAAGAACGATCAACGCCTTCATTTTATTGAACACATTTAGTATCTTATGTATAATAATATTCGCTTTTACTGGTTTTTGAGTTGTTGGCTGAATGCCGGAAGCGGATAATGCCTATATATACAATAGGAGGTCTGTCATTTGAAGCAGAAAAAGTCCGCAGCTGAACCGGTATTCCGGCTCGCACGGCCGGAGGAGGCCGGTGAGTTGGTGGATTTCATCAACGACAATTTTGACTGGAGACTGCCGCTGGTGAACCGGGAAGACTTTTTTACCTTTTATTATCGGGAAAAGGGACTTCAGTTCGCGGTTGCGGAGATCGACGGCGCTTATGCTGCCGCCTGCGGATATATCCTGGCAAATGAAGATTCCGTCCCGGATGTCTGGGCAAGCGTTTTCGTTGCACGCCGGGACTGCACAGGCACCGGGCTACAGCTGATGGCAAAGATGCCCGAACTCACCGGAGCAGACGTGGTCGCCTGCAACAATATCCGCGGCAACACTCTGAACCTGTACCGGTTTCTGGGGTGGACGGCTGAACGGGTCTCCCATTATTACCGCATCGCGGACAGATCGGAATTCCGTCTCTGTCGGCCGGCAGACACCCGGAGGCTTCCCGTAAGCGGCAGCCTGACACTCACCTCCGTCAGTGAGGCTGAGGCGGCGGCACTGCCCTTCCCGCAGACTGCGCTGCGTCCCAGAAAGGACCTGCATTATCTGCTGAGAAGATACTACCATTACCCCAATCAGTCCTATGAAGTCCGTTCCGTGCGAAAAGACGGCGTCCATCTTGCCTATCTTGTCACCCGGACGATCGCCAGCGGCGAAACCGGTGAGATCACGGTCCTGCGGATCGTGGACTTCATCGGGGATCCGGCACTGCTTCCGGAACTTGGCGCTGCGCTGGACGGACTGCTGAAGGAGACCGGAGCGGAATACGCGGACTGCTACAACGTCGGGATCGATCCGGAGATCTGGAAAGCCGCCGGTTTCCGGGAACGGACGTCAGACGATCCTTCCGTGATCCCCAACTATCTGACCCCGCCTCTCTATGAGAATACGGAATACTATTATTTCACAAACAAGCCGGAAGGGTTCGTCCTGTTCAAAGCAGACGGAGACCAGGACCGGCCCAACCTGTCATAAACGAATGGAGGAATTATCCCTATGAAGTACTGCAAGAGATGCACTATGCCCGACACCAGACCCGGCATCACCTTTGATGAGGAAGGGATCTGCAGCGCCTGCCGTCACTATGAACACCGTTCACTGGTCGACTGGGCTGCGCGCGAGCGGGAATTCGCCGCCCTCTGTGACAAATACCGCGGTTGCAACGGCCCCGGGGGATACGACTGCGCTGTCGCTGTGTCCGGCGGTAAAGACAGTCATTATCAGGTCTATATGCTCAAGGAAGTCTATCATATGAACCCCATCCTCTTCAGCGTGGAAGACAACTTCCCCATGACGGATGCGGGGATCCACAACCTAAAGAACATCAGCGAAGAATTCGGATGCACCATTATCAGCTGCAAACCCAACATCAAAGTCCAGAAGAAACTGATGCGCCACTTCTTCGAGAAATACGGCAAGCCCACCTGGTATCTGGACCGCCTCATTTACACCTATCCGCTGCATATGGCGCTCAAGTTCAATACCATGCTTCTCTGCTATGGTGAAAACGTCAGTTTCGAGTATGGCGGCAACGCGGACGAAGAGACTTACTCCGCCCGGGATCAGATCGAGAACGGCGTCGCGGTAGGCATGCCGATGGAAGATCTGCTGGTGGACGGCGTTACGGAAAAAGACCTGAGTCTGGTCATGGCGCCGACAACAGAGGAACTCTCCCGTCTGGATCCCTTCTATATGAGCTATTTCTTCCCCTGGAACAGCTATTACAACTACCAGCTGGCCAAGCGCCATGGTTTCCATGATCTGACCCATGAATGGGACCGCAAGCATCACGCGGAGAACTTTGACCAGATCGACAGCCGTGCCTATCTTGTTCACAGCTGGCTGAAATACCCCAAATTCGGCCATGCGGCGGCGACAGACTATACTGCGCGCTACATCCGTTACGGCATGATGACACGCGAAGAAGCCATTCCGATCATCAGGGAGCGGGACGGAGAACTTGATCCGCTGTGCGTCCGTGACTTCTGCGCCTTCACCGGTTACACTGAGACCGAATTCTGGAAAATCATCGACAGTTTCTACAACAGGGATCTCTTCTATCAGGACGAGACCGGAAAATGGATGCTGAAAGAGCCTATCTGGGCGGAGAAGGAGTAAGGAGAACGATATGTCGCATACCGTATTGGTCACCGGCGCGGACGGCTTCATCGGAAGCCATCTGGCTGAGGAACTGGTAAAAAAAGGCGAGAAAGTCCGCGCCTTCTGCTACTACAACTCTTTTGGCAGCTGCGGATGGATCGACACTCTTCCTCATGAGATCCGCGATGAAATGGATATTTTTATGGGCGACATCCGGGATCCCAACGGGGTACGGACCGCCATGCGCGGACAGGAACGTGTTTATCACCTGGCAGCGCTCATCGCGATTCCCTTCAGCTATCATAGTCCGGACAGTTATGTGGACACCAACATCAAAGGTACGCTGAATGTGCTCAATGCTGCCCGCGAACTGGGTACGAGGCGCGTTATGGTCACCTCGACCAGTGAAGTGTACGGCACCGCTATCTATGTGCCCATCGACGAGAAACACCCGTATCAGGGACAGAGTCCCTACTCTGCCACCAAGATCGGTGCGGACAGGCTCGCAGAAAGTTTCTACCGCAGTTTTGACCTGCCGGTATCTATTGTCCGGCCCTTCAACACATACGGACCGCGCCAGAGCGGACGCGCTGTCATCCCCACCATCATTTCCCAGCTTCTGGCAGGACAGGATGAGATCAAACTGGGAAAACTGAGCCCTACCCGGGACTTCAACTATGTCAAGGACACCGCCGCCGGCTTCATGGCAATCGCGGACTGTGACGCTGCCATCGGCCGCGAACTGAACATTGCCACCGGTGTCGAGCATTCCATCGGGGATCTTGCCAACGAACTTATCGCACAGATCAATCCCAAAGCGAAAATCGTCTGTGAGGAGGAACGCCTGCGCCCCGAGAAGAGCGAGGTCAACCGCCTGCTGGGCGACGCCACGCAGCTGCGTCAGCTCACCGGATGGGCTCCCCGATACACCTTCGAGGAGGGTCTTGCAGAGACCATCGCCTTTATCCGAGACAATCTCGACAGCTATAAAGTCGGACAGTACATTCTTTGATCAGGAGAGACAGAAATGAGTCACTTTATTCCTCTTTCCATTCCCAATTTCTGCGGGAACGAGAAAAAATACGTGGATGACGCTCTGGACGGCGCATGGGTCTCCACCAGCGGCGCGCGCGTCAATGATTTTGAGGACTGCATCGCGCAGTATGTGGGCGTACCCGCCGTCACGGCGTGCTCCAGCGGCAGCACCGCTTTGCATCTGTCTGCTCTGGTAGGCGGAGTCCAGCGCGGAGACGAAGTCATCGTCCCCGCCCTCACTTTCATTGCCTCCGTCAACCCTACCACGCGCTATGTCGGCGCGGAGCCGGTATTCATCGGCTGTGACGGTACCGCTACCATGGACCCCGATGCTGTCGAAGACTTCTGCGCCAATCACTGCACCATGAAAGACGGCAGACTCTACAATGACCGCACCGGTGCGCACGTTTCAGCACTTGTCATGGTCCATGTCTTCGGCAATATGGCAGACGTTCCGCGGCTGCGTGATATCGCCGACCGGTATAACCTGTTGCTCATTGAAGACGCGGCAGAAGCACTCGGCACCAAGTATACCGAAGGCAGTCTGGCCGGACAGTTCGCGGGAACGTTCGGTGATATCGGGGTCTTCAGTTTTAACGGCAACAAGGTCATCACCACCGGCACCGGCGGAATCTTCCTTTCCAGAAAACCGGAATGGGTCGCCCGCGCCAAACATCTGTCCACACAATCCAAAGTGGACATGCTGCATTTCGTCCATGACGAGGTGGGCTATAATTACCGCATGACCAATATCGATGCCTGCCTGGGCCTCGCCCAGATGGAACTGCTGGAAGGCTTCATCGCACACAAGATCGAGCGCTATGAACAATACCGGGAAGCCTTGGACGGCGTGAAGGGCTTCTCCATGCTCCCCTTCCGGGAGGGGACCCGTTCCAATCACTGGTTCTACTCCCTGCTCCTTCCGGACCGTCTGGACCGTGACGATGTCATCGCCCGGCTCCAGGAACAGAAGATCCAGACCCGTCCGGTCTGGTCCCTGATTCCCGAGCAGTGTGACTACGGCCGCAACGAGGCCTACGCGCTGGACAAGGCAAAGGAATTCCGCAGACGGATCGTCAACATCCCCTGCTCCACCAACCTGACCGAAGAGGACTGCGGCCGCGTCATCGACGCGATCCTTGCCCTCTGATACGGACCGGAGGCACGACATGCTGAAACTGGAAGATCTGCTCATCGACGGCAACCAGACCATTCTGGCCGCCATGCAGTCTCTGGACACCACCGGGCAGCGCATCATGTTCCTCGCACCCGGAGGGATCCTGGAGGCTGCTCTTACCGACGGCGATCTGAGAAAATATCTCCTTCAGGGCGGGTCTCTGGACGATCCCGTCTTCAAGGCGGCAAACCACAATCCCAAGAGCCTTCCGATCGAGGAACGCTCCGGTGCGAAGGACGCGATGATCCAGTACGGGATCGACGCGCTTCCCCTTCTGGACCGGACGGGACGCATCGTGGATATCATCTTTGCCAACGGGCTGGACATCGTCAGTTCCAAGGATTCCGGAATCCCGGTGGTCATCAACGCCGGAGGACTGGGCACCCGTCTGCAGCCCTATACCAATATCCTGCCGAAGCCTCTGATCCCTGTGGGTGAAAAGCCCATCAGCGAAATGATCATGGACCGTTTCGCCGAATTCGGATCCAGGGAATTCTATATGATTGTCAACTATAAGAAGAACATGATCCGCTCCTACTATTCAGAACAGACGGACCGCCCTTATCAGCTGGATTTCGTCGAGGAACATGAGTTCCTTGGCACCGGCGGAGGACTGTGTCTCATGAAGGGGCAGCTCCATGACACTTTCTTTTTCTCAAACTGCGATACTCTGCTGGACGTGGACTATGCGGACGTCTACCGCAGACACCGGGAGCAGGGCAATCTCATCACCATGATCTGCGCGTCCAAGCATGTCCAGATCCCCTATGGGGTCGTGGATCTGGCGGAAGACGGGTCGATCTCGGCCATGCGGGAAAAACCGGAATTTTCTTTTCTCACCAACACAGGCGTCTATGTCGTGGAGCCCCGCGTCGTGGACGAACTGGAAGACGGAAAGAAACAGGGTTTTCCCGATGTCATCGAACGCTACCGTGCCACGGGTGAACGCATCGGCGTCTACGCCATCCAGGAAGAAAGCTGGATCGATATCGGACAGCTGGAAGAACTGGAGCGGATCCGCGAGAAGATCAACAGCAAAGCGCAGTGAGGTGGCTATGCAAGAAGATAAACATGTACTCATCATCGCCGAGGCAGGCGTGAACCACAACGGAGATCTGGCCCTTGCCATGGAGATGGCAAGGGTAGCGAAAGCCTGCGGTGCGGATGCGGTCAAGTATCAGACCGCCGTGCCGGAACTGGTGATCTCCATGTTCGCCCCCAAGGCCGAATACCAGAAACAGACTACGGGAGACAAAGAAAGCCAGCTGGACATGGTCCGCAAACTCCATTTCGATTTTGACAGTCACCGCAGACTGAAGGAGTACTGCGACAGCATCGGGATCCAGTATCTCTCCTCACCGTTTGATATCCCCAGCGTGGAATTCCTTGCCACGCTGGATCTTCCCTGCATGAAAGTACCCAGCGGAGAAATCACCAACTATCCGTATCTGGTCGCGGTAGGGCGTACCCATATGCCTGTCATCCTCTCCACCGGGATGAGTATTCCGGAGGAGATCGAAGCAGCGATCCGGGTATTGAAAGAGAATGGCGCAGGCGAGATCACCCTGCTTCACTGCAACACGGAGTATCCCACCCGATATGAGGACGCCAATCTGGGCGCCATGGTCTGGCTCCGCGAGCATTTCGGCTGCCCTGTGGGTCTTTCAGACCACACGAACGGCACCGTTTGCGACGTGGCTGCAGCGGCGCTCGGTGCGGTCGTCATAGAGAAGCATTTTACACTGGACAAGAATATGGAAGGGCCGGACCACAAGGCGTCCCTGGAACCGGCGGAACTTGCCGAAATGGTCCTTGCCGTACGCAATACCGAGGCAGCCATGGGCAGCGGAATTAAAGCCGTCTCCCCTTCGGAAGCCAAAAACAAGCCCATCGCCCGCAAAAGCATCGTGGCAGCGCGCAGAATCAGCGCAGGAGAACTCCTCACGGAGGAGAACCTTACCACCAAGCGGCCCGGCAGCGGTGTCGATCCCATGCGCTGGAATGAGGTGCTGGGGACACGTGCCGTCCGTGATTTCGAACCGGATGAACTCATTGAACTGTGAGGAGGCAGAATCCTTGCTGCAGACAAAGGAAAAAACAGTCGCTGTCGTGACCGGCAGCCGGGCGGAATACGGACTGCTGCGTCCGGTCCTCAGGAAACTGGAAGCATCCCCGCTGCTTCTGAAACTGGTCGTAACAGGATCACATCTGAGCGATCAATACGGAAACACCGTCGCCGAGATCGAGGCGGACGGTTTTCCCATCTGTGCAAGGATCCCGATCCTGAAGTATCAGGACAAAGCGGATCCCATTCCCGATACCGTCGCTTATACGCTGGTCTCCTTTGCGGAATGGTTCCGGAAAGAAAGACCCGATCTGGTTCTCGTGCTTGGCGACCGGTATGAGATCTTCGCCGTAGCGCAGGCAGCAGCCATGACCGGAGTGCCGATCGCGCACATCTCCGGCGGAGACGTGACACTTGGTGCTGCAGATGAATACTACCGGCACTGCATCACCAAGATGGCGGCTCTCCATTTCCCCAGCTGTCAGGAATCCGCACAGCGTCTCATCCGCATGGGCGAACAGCCTGAGCGGGTATTCCAGGTCGGTGGCCTGGGAGACGAGAACATCCGGAACATGCCTAAACTCACCGCAGCGGAACTGAGCGCAGACCTGGGGTTCGACCTTACCGTTCCTTTTGGATTGGTCACCTTCCACCCGGAAACCGGGATGGACTGTGCGGACCCTCTTGATCAGATGAAAGCGCTCCTCGGTGCACTTGAAGATGCGCACACAGAGACCGGTCTGCGGTATCTCATCACCAAATCCAATGCGGATCAGGGCGGTGCCTCCATCAACGCAGTCTGGGATGAGTGGACATCAACGCGCAGAGACTGGTCTGTTGCAGTCACCAGTCTCGGTGTGAAACGCTACCTGTCCGCCATGGCGTGCGCCGCGGCGGTCATCGGAAATTCTTCCAGCGGTGTGGTGGAGACGCCCAGTTTCGGGGTGCCTACCGTCAACATCGGTGAACGGCAGAACGGCAGACCGATCTGCTCAAATGTCCTCTGCGTCCCTGCGGAAAGAAAACAGATCCTGGACGCAATCCGTACCTGTTTGGATCCGGACTTCCGCCATACCGCATCACGCGCCGTCAGTCCCTACTACGGACCGGATCCCAGCGGATCCATCGTCCGTGTCCTGGAGAAGTGGATCGGACGTCCGGAACTGAGAGAACCCAAACGTTTCTACGATCCCATATAAAACGATCAATCTGGAGGGAAGTATTGATATGCATGTCCTGATCATCGGTCTCGGCAGTATGGGCAAGCGTCGCGCGCGCCTGCTGCGGGGGCTGGAACCGGATACCGTACTGCTTGGCGTGGATACCGCGCCGGAGCGGCGGGAACAGGCGGAATCTCTGGGGATTCGCGCTTTTCCTTCTCTGACAGAAGCGCTGGAAGCCGTCATGCCGGATGCGGCTCTGGTCTGCACCGCTCCTGTCACCCACCACACCATCATTCACCAGCTGCTGGAAGCGGGTATTCCCGTTTTCACGGAACTGAACCTTCTGGATACCGGCTATGCGGAGAATACCGCTCTGGCCAAAGAAAAGAACGTGCCTCTGTTTCTTTCCTCCACCATGCTGTACCGGAAAGAGACGCAGTATATGAAACAGCAGGTTCTCTCTTTCCGTGAACACACCGGCAAGAACGTGAACTATCTGTACCATATCGGACAGTACCTGCCGGACTGGCATCCCTGGGAGACCTACCAGAACTTTTTCGTTTCGGATAAGCGCACCGGAGGTGTCCGGGAGATTCTGGGCATCGATCTCCCCTGGCTTGTGGATCTGTTCGGGGACGCAGAGTGTGTTCATGTGGAATCTTCCCGCCTGACGGATCTGGAGATCGCCTACCCCGATACCATCACTTTCATCCTGCGCCACAGCAGCGGAACAATCGGCACCATGGTGGTGGACGTTACCTCTCCCAAAGCCGTGCGTCACTTTGAATGCTTCGGGGAAGGTCTCCATCTCTTCTGGGAAGGCAGCCCGAAGGAACTCTACCACTATGATCCCGAGACAAAGGAAAACCGCTACGTCGACACCTACGGCGTCTATGAACACGACAGCCGCTACAGCGACAACATCGTGGAAAACGCCTATGTGGACGAACTGGCAGATTTCCTGTCCATGCTCCGCAAAGGAACGACGCCACGCTGGAGTTTCGAGAAAGATCAAAAAGTCATCGACCTCATCGGGACGATCGACACAAACTGAGGTGCTATTATGGCAAATAAACTTTCTGTTCTCTTTATCGGACTGGGTTCCATCGGGACCCGCCATCTGCGGAATCTGGACCATATCTGCCAGGACCGCGGCATCAAACTCTATGTGGACGCTTTGCGTCATGATCTGAGAGTACCCCTCCGTTCCGGTGTTGAGGAACTGCTGCAGAATCAGCTGCTAGATCTGGATGACGATGATGCGCTGCCCTTCTATGACATCGTTTTCATCACCAACCCCACCGCCCTGCACAAGGAGACCCTGGAACAGGTGAAAGACCGGGCAGGCGCGCTCTTCATTGAGAAGCCGATCGTCTCGCGGGACCAGATCTACGGCTCAATCCGCAAGATCACCAATCCCGGGCAGAAAGCGTATGTTGCCGCGCCGATGCGCTGGAGCAAAGTCTTCATGGAGACCAAGGACTATCTGGACGAACATCCGGACAAACGTCCCTTCTGCGCCAGAGCAATCAGTTCCAGTTATCTGCCGGACTGGCGTCCCGGTGTGGATTACCGCACCGTCTATTCTGCTAATGAAGAAATGGGCGGCGGCGTGGATATCGATCTGATCCATGAATGGGATTATCTGGTCTATCTTTTCGGCATGCCGCTGCAGACATACAATCTGAAGGGCAAATATTCCGATCTGGAGATCACCAGCAACGACCTGAGCATCTATATCGCCAGATATCCGGAACTGCTCGCGGAACTGCACCTGGACTATTTCGGGAGAAAGAAAAAGCGAACGCTGGAACTTTACTTCGCGGACGGAACCCTGACTGCAGATTTCATCGAAAACAAGATCACCTATCCCGACGGCAGCGTGGAACTGTTCGAGGAGACCACCAACGAGTGGTATCTCCGTGAAATGGATTACTTTCTGGATTATGTGCTCTTCCTGGACGGCGAGAGCATCAACCCGCCAGCCGAAGCCCTCAATGTGCTGGAGATCAGCGCAGGCATATATGACCGATGGAACAAGGAGATCGACGAATGAGCAACGAACGGCTTCTGATCACGATCTGCGGACGTGCCGGCAGCAAGGGATTCCGCAACAAAAATCTGAAGACCTTCTGCGACAAACCGCTGGTCTATTACACCCTTTCCGCCATCGACCTGTTCCGGGCGGACAATCCGGACATCCAGGTGGATGTCTGTCTCAATACAGACAGCGATTTGCTTGCCGATCTGGTCCTGCGCGCCTATCCGGAAACGGAATATCTTCCCAGAGGTGAGGCCCTTGGCGGTGACACTGTACCGAAAATGGCGGTCTTCCAGGACAGCCTTCGCCGGATGGAAGAACTGAAGGGATATCGCTATGACTTCCTGATGGATCTGGACATCACCAGCCCGCTTCGAACACTGGAAGACATGAACAACGCATACCGCAAAAAAGCGGAACGTCCCGATCTGGATCTGGTTTTCAGCGTCACCGACTCCCGCCGCAATCCCTATTTCAACATGGTTGCCGACTGCGGCGATCATGTGGAAAAGGTCATCGAGTCCCCGTATACCGCCCGTCAGCAGGCTCCAGCGATCTATGATGTCAACGCCAGCATGTATGTCTTCCGCAGGGACTTCCTTGCACAGAACACCACGGGGATCCTGTGGGACGGCAAGATCGGCGTTATCAAAATGAAGGATACCGCCGTACTGGATATCGATTCCGAAGAAGACTTCGTCCTTATGCAGTTCATTGCCCGCTATCTCTATGAACAGTATCCTGCCTTTGCCCAGGTGCGCGACCACATCCGGGAGGTGTAAAACCTTGGAACACCGTATTGCCAGATACCTGTCTCCGATCGGTCCGATTCTCCTCGCCTATACAGAGAATGCGCTGACAGGACTCTGGTTTGAAGGACAGAAACACCTGCCAGCGGGACTGCCCGAACCCGGACCGGAGACCGGTGACATCGCGAAGCAGACCATTCTCTGGCTGGACCGATACTTTTCCGGATCTGCGGATCCGAGCCCGGTCCGCCTCTGTCCTCAGGGCACGCCGTATCAGCGGCTGGTATGGGCAGAACTGGAGAAGATCCCGTATGGGGAGACAGTCAGTTACGGGGAACTTGCCAAAAGACTGTCCTTACAGGGGCGGAAGACCGCAGCCCGTGCGGTTGGAAGCGCGGTCGCGCGCAATCCCATTTCCATCCTGATCCCCTGCCACCGCGTGCTTGCCTCCGATGGAAGTCTGCACGGATATGCGGGCGGACTGAAACGTAAACAATACCTGCTGAAACTGGAACAGAAAGCATAAACGCATAAACAACCCTGATCCTTATGAAAAAAGCACTGATCGCCATGAGCGGCGGCGTGGATTCCTCTCTCGCCGCAAAACTGACAATGGATGCCGGATACTCGTGCATCGGCTGCACGATGCGGCTCTATGAGAACGAAGACATCGGTCTGACGGATTCCCGTACCTGCTGCAGTCTGGACGACGTGGCAGACGCGCGGAGCGTCGCCTTTTCTCTTGGTATGCCGTATTACGTCTTCAATTTTACCGACGATTTCCGGAAGACGGTCATCGCCGATTTTGTAGCGTGCTATGAAGCCGGAACAACGCCGAATCCATGCATCGAATGCAACATCCATCTGAAATTCGGTAAACTTCTGGAACGCGCAAAAATTCTCGGCTGTGATTATATCGTGACCGGACACTACGCCCGCATCGAACAAGACGGAGAAAAATATCTGCTGAAAAAAGCCGCGGACGCCTCCAAAGACCAAACCTATGTACTGTACGGCCTGACTCAGGAACAGCTTTCCCATCTCCTTCTTCCCCTGGGAGGATTGCGCAAGGAGGAAGTGCGGAAACTGGCTGCTGATGCAGGATTTATCAATGCCGGAAAAGCGGACAGTCAGGACATCTGCTTCGTACCCGACGGGGACTACGGTGCGTTCCTGCAGAGGTACACCGGAAAACACTATCCTCCCGGCGATTTCATCGATGAAAACGGAAAGGTTCTGGGCAGGCACCGCGGTATCGTCCAGTACACCGTCGGACAGCGCCGTGGTCTGGGGCTTCCCATGGGACACCCTGTCTATGTCAAACGGATTGATTCCGTATCCAATACCGTTACCGTTGCGGAAGACAGCGCACTGTACAGCAAGGCTCTGACTGCAGACCGGTTCAACTGGATCAGCGGCGACATTCCCTCCGCTCCCGTAACCTGCTGCGCAAAGATCCGTTACAGGCATAAGGAACAGCCCGCAACGGTGCTCTCCCTTCCCGATGGCACGGTGCGCGTCGTGTTCGACGAGCCGCAGCGGGCAATCACGCCCGGTCAGTCTGTCGTCCTTTACGACGGAGACACCGTACTGGGCGGAGGCAGGATCCTGCGCGCGGACTGATTACATCCGATCAACAAAAAACGGCCTCCGGTCCCGGAAGGGACTCAGAGGCCGTTTATCTGATTATCCCTGAAGACCGAATCAGTCCGGGATAGTGGTGTGTTTCCTGGGGAAGATCTCATCCAGCGGCCAGGTCGTCATGTTGTGATACATGTCGGACCACTGGAGGATTTCATAGTTACAGCTGGTGGCAAAGATTTCCAGAAGACGCGCAATCTCCTTCGGCGTCTTGTGCGCGCACAGCCGGTTGACGATGGCGATCTCATTCTCCGTCTTGCGGATATATTCATCCGACACGTAATATGCCAGCCACTGATAATACATGTTGTCCTCATCCAGCGTGCACTGAGGCAGCAGATCTTCTCCGAAGAATCGATAAAGGATGTTGCAGGGGAAGAGTGCCATCATGGTCTTTGCAAGATCTCCCTCATGGGCGACCATGAGTTGGAAAGCGGTGTAGCTTCGTTTCCCCTCCGCTTCGATCACTGCGTCCATCTCTTCCACGGTCATCTCCAGTTGTTCCGCCCAATAGGTGCGGTTCATCATCACTGTGCTCTCCATCGTGTTCTTCACGATGGAATACCAGATTTCCATCTCCTCATAACTGTCGCATTTGGAAAAGCCGACCGCCCAGCAGCGGGTATAGTCCATCAGATACTGATAATTCTGTTTGATCTGGAACCGCATGCGTTCCAGAGACATGGTTCCGTGCAGAATGTCCTGCATATGATCCGTCGCCTCGATTGCGGCGGCAGTCTTCTTCAGTACTGGGACGAGATACTCATCATAAAAAGCCATGTTTTTTCTCCTTCACATCGATCATGGGCAGGGGCAGCCTTTTTCCTTATGATAGGACAATCCGGGGAAGAAAAAAAGACGGGACTGCCCGGAAGATAAAAAACAGCCTGAGAACATTACTGCCCTCAGGCTCTGTTTTGTTGTCGGAATCGTTATTTTTCCCATCCGAAACCCGTTGCTCGGGGAGCGTCATCTGGAAGCGTGTACAGATAATCCGCCCACTCTCCTTTTGCGCCGACAGAATAGCATACGATTCCCTCCGGTTCCAGACCGTAGAAGCATCCGACGTCATGCATCTGATAAAGATCCATCAGGAAGAAGCCCTGAGCGCCGTTCTGTCTCCACTCGAGAAAAGAGAAAATATAGACGCCATCGCGGATCTTGACATAGTCCGCAGGATTCGTCGCTGCCCAGTCCGGATTCCTGACACCGGTCACCGTATAGAAAAAAGGCGTGATATACATATGCTTGATCCGGGGCATGCCCTCTTTATAAGTCCAATAAATCGCACGTCCGACCAGATCCGTCGTGAAATCGTGTCTGTATCCCGGGTCTTCATATCCCTGGTTCGTGATGAATCCGAAATGAAACACCCGGACGATGTCGTGAGGTTCGATCGGATGGTTCATCTTTGCGACGTTCATCGTGACCAGACCGTTATCCAGATCTACGACAAGCTGATGCGCTTCAGGCGGGTTGGATCCGACAACGTAATGGTTGATGAAATATAGATTCGGCGTGATCGTGTGAACGTCGCAATAATCGGTATGGACTTCGTTTCCGAAAGTCCATTTCAGTTCCTGCGTATCCGTGAATTCGTATTCCGCTTTCAGCCCGTCAGAGAAATCCATAACAAACTTCCTTCCGACGAGATCGCCACTGTATTCAGGCATGTACGGGCCGGATCCCCATTCTCCGTGCCTGTATTTTTCCGGCGGTGTGGCATCTGCGATCCTCTGAACATCCTGCTGGGTCAAATGGCTCCAACGTCTCTGCATCCTGTCCTTATCCGGCATCTGAATGCACCTCCTGATCATTTTTTCGGGCAGCCCTTCCCGTGAACCGAACCTGTGGGATATCTGTATCAAGTTAATAAGGGGCTGTGAAGAAATTGGCATTTAAGGTGTCAATTCCGGCACAGCCCTTTTA
>CAMKDB010000021.1 GCA_946411155.1 uncultured Faecalibacterium sp. | reverse complement strand
GGTAGGTCTTGACGCGGCGATACGGATGGCTGCGGAACTGCCTTATGTTGACAGTTCAAGGATCGGTATCACCGGTCACTCCAGCGGCGGCGCAGCGTGCGCGATGGCGCTTGCGCTGGACAACGAGCGGGAGACGCCGCTTGTGTCCGCCGTTCTCTGGGAAGCGTCGACCTGGGTCGATGATACCGGTGAAGATCATGCGGCTGATATCGGAGACCGCGACGCGGGAATCATCTCAGACCGTTACGATGAGTTCTTCTACTGGACCGACGATATGATCGTTCCGCGTGAGTTCCTGCGCAGCGCAGATGCGAAGAACTTCGTGAATTTCAACAACGGCGCGGACGGCGTCGCTGACGTCGTTGCCGGCCAGTATTATAAGCAGGGAGACGCGTTCCGCGTCATCTATCAGCTGAACTGCACGCACCCGTGGGTACACTTCTCCAAGTCGGCTGTTGCCTGCGGTGTCCAGTTCTTCCAGGATGCGTTCGGCGCGCCGAATCCCATCGGAGCGAACAACCAGGTGTGGCAGTGGAAGACGTTCTTCAACACCACAGGACTGGTCAGCGCGGTCCTTTCCGCGATCTTCCTGGCTGTACTGCTGCTGGATACGGATTACTTCAAGATGCTCAAGGCGGAGAAGGAACCAAAACCCCTGGAGGTCAAAACCGGGGATGATAAAAAATGGTTCTGGATCCCGCTGGCTGTCAGCGCACTGTTCTCTTTCTGCTGCTATTACGTAACCGTGTCGCTGCTGTATTCCATCACGACGAAGTTCTTTACCCAGAACGGACCGCTGCTGATGGGAACCTGGAGCGCGGTCTGCGGTCTGTTCGCCATTCTGGTAATGACCGTGTACTACAAATCTTATGGAAAAGCGCACAAATTCGACCTGCGCAAACGCGGAGTGTTCATGGATGCGGAGAAGGTCGGCAGAACGATCCTGCTGGCGCTGATCTCCGTTTCGCTGACATTCTTCCTGCTGTTCTTCGCGGATTACTTCTTCAAGACCGACTTCCGCATCTGGGTCATTACGCTGAAAGCGTTTGAACCGGATAAGGTGATCATCGGACTGAAGTACCTGCCTTTCTTCCTGTTGTTCTATATCGCGAACTCCGTCAGCACCAACTGCTTCAATTACAATACGGTGGGCGGGAAGTACAACACGCTGCTGCTGGCTTTCTTCAACGAACTCGGCGCATTGGTCTTCATCGCGATCCAGTACCTGACCTTCGTGTCCACCGGCGCGCTCGCATGGTACTCCGCAGAGAGCTGGAGGATCAGCGGAATCTGGCTCTATCCGGTATGTGTCTATCTGTTCCTGACGCCGTTTATCACCAGGTATGTTTATAAGAAGACGAACAACCCGTATCTGGCAGCGATCATCAACGCGATCATCATCACGATGATGGCGGTGGCCAACACTACAACGATCCTCGGCGGCGGTGCGGTTGTCGCAAGCAACTATTGATTCTGTAAACTGCTCAAAGCACCGTGGACAGATGAATCATTTCCCACTGTTCACGGGACGGACAGTATCAAACAGCGCAAAAATGAAAAAAGCAGGAGCGACCTTCCGGCCGCTCCTGTTTTCTTTGATCAGATAATGTTGTGAATAAACTCGGGCACGATCATGGATCTGTTGATCAGGAATCATAAAAATGCTGCCCTTTATCCGTTATAAGCCTTTCCGACTTCGGATATTCAAAAATGGCGTTATTATCTGCGTTTGCTTCAAGATAATCGGCAAATTCCTTAGCATACCATTTTGCCATCCCGAGATCGTGCATGAGGCAGCGCCCGCAGTTTTCCGGCGCAACGCCGGGTACAGCCTGTGAATCTCCTACAGACCGGAAAGCGTTCAGGATCAGGCCATAGATCTCCGCAGGAGTCCGATTTCCCTTAAGGATCAGATAAAATCCCGTGAGGCAGCCCATAGGTCCCCAATAGATCACATCATCTTTCCAATCGGGATCATTGCGGAGATAGGTGGCAATAATATGTTCAAGCGAATGAGCAGCGGCAATGTCGATCACGGGTTCGATGTTGGGCCTTTTAAGCCGGATGTCATATGTTGTAAGGGAATAGTCCCCGAGATGATCAACTCTGCTGACAAAAATACCCGGTACAATACGCGTGTGGTCTACTGAAAAACTCTGAATCAATTCCATTATCCTGTTCTCCGTCGAAATGTGTATCTATAAAACTTTGAGTTCTATAAATCATATATCATCGATGGCCGCGGGGTCAATTGACTCACAGCGGGAAGGAAATGGCGGAATCATATACCGGTCATGCCGGGCAGGCCGAATCCTGCTCATCATTGGAATTTGTGAATGACCGCGGTGGAACGGAAAGAGGATTTCCAGTATAATGTAGGCTGAAACAAAAATAGAACAGTCAGGACGATCTATGAGTAAAAAGGAAAAGAAAGAATACAGTTACGGTCTGGATCTGCTGCGTGTCATCTGCACGGCGGCTGTCCTGATCTATCATATACGGCCGGAGTTGCTCCCGGGCGGTTATCTTGCCGTCTGCTCTTTTCTGGTTCTCCACGGCTATTTGTTTGCATATACCAATGGGAGAAGGGAGGAGTTCTCCATTCCGGCGCATTTCGGGAAGCGTTTTATGCGTCTGTATGTTCCCATGTTCCTGGTGACAGTACTGAGCATATTTGCTCTGCGTTTTACGCCTGACATCGTTTGGCTGACCGAGAAGCCGGAGACACTGAGCGTCCTTTTCGGAAGAAACAACTGGTGGCAGATCGCTGCCAACGCGGATTATTTCACCCGGGTCACAGAGTCGCCCTTTACCCATTTCTGGTATATTTCCATGCTGCTGCAGGCGGAACTTGTGCTTCCGTTCCTCTTCAGACTGTGCACGGCGATTTGGGATTCGCTGGGTTTCTGGTTTATGGAAGTGCCTTTCCTCCTGTTATCTGCAGCGGCTGCCGTACTGCCCCTTTGGATGCGGGGAAACGGCGCTGCGGAAATGCGCGTCTATTTCGGCACGGATACCAGAGCTTTCTGTATCCTGTTCGGAATGGCTCTGGGTTTTGCTCACTGTGAGGATTACCGGCTTTCACTGCCCTTCATGAAGAAAAAGGGGAGTTCGGAAGCGGTGTTTTTTGTGCTTCTGGCTGTCCTTTGTGCTCTGTTCTTTTTCGGTTCCACGGACACGTCGTGGTATTCATACGGATTCCTGATCGTTTCGCTTCTTACGCTGCTCCTTATCGCTGTATGCACGGAACCGTCGTATCCGGTATACAGGACGCTGAAAAGCGCGGTTCTTAAACTTCTGGCATCGGTCAGTTATGAGGTCTACCTGCTTCATTATCCGATGATGTTTTTCCGCGACGCGCTTGGCTGGACGGGTTTCCTGCAGCGTCTCGCGTTTATCCCCGCCGTACTGATTGCTTCTGCGATCCTGCATTTTGCACTGGATCTGAAATGGAAGAAGGACTGGAAAGTCCTGCTTCTTACTGCCGTTAAACTGGTCGTTCTGGCCGGTATCCTTTATCTTGCTTTCTTCGGCACTCAGGATCTGATCAAGGAGCAGGATCATACAAGAGAGATGCAGGAACTGGAAGCGCAGATGGAGGAAAATGAGAAGCTTGTCAGCTCCATGCAGGAGGAATTCCTTGCCAGGCGCAAGGAGGAGATGGAGGCATTGGCGGATTCCACAGCTCTGGAGGAGATGGCGGACGCTTCCGAACTTCCGGTCACCGGGATCGGGGATTCGGTCATGCTCGGGGCCGTGCGCGCGCTGTACGAGACGTTCCCGCGGGGTGACTTCGATGCGGCACAGAACAGATCTCATTTTCCGCTGATCAAGATCGTGGAAGAGCGTACGGCTGACGGTACGCTGGGCAATCCGGTCGTCATCGGGATCGGATCCAATGCGGATCTTCCCGCGGACAAGGCAAGGTACGTCATCGAGACCTGCGGCGACCGGGAGATCTACTGGCTGACCATCACCAATAACTGGCAGTTCCACAACAACGATACGATCCGTTCTCTTGGGGAGGAATATGAGAACGTTCATATTCTGGACTGGGAGGCCTATTCTGCGGATCACGGCGAGTTCTTCTATTCGGATGGGATCCATCTTACCGAGATCGGACGGACGTCCTACGCGCAGTTCATCTTTGACGCGATTTCAGCAGACTTGTATGAAAAACAGCTGCGTCTGGAACAGGAGCGCCTGAAGCAGGAACGTCTCGGCGTTACGATCGGCATCGGGGACGGGTTCGTCCTGACTGCGCTCGAGGATCTCCGTGAGGCGGTTCCGGATTGCTATCTCATTGCCGGAGATCCGGTGGATCCGGACCGTACGGTCCGTGAGATCGAGATGCTGCGGGAAAGCGGCTATGTGCCTCAAACGGTGTTCCTTGCGCTCGGAAACGGTACGCCTGTATCCCAGTCGGAACTGGAAATGGTATTCGATTCGCTCGCAGACTGCCAGATCCTGCTTATCCGGGTTCCGGAACCAGCCGGAAACGACATGAATAAGGTCCTGGACCGGATCGTTGCTGACAGGGATAATATCACGGAATATGACCTCTCCGGCCTTTATGCGGAGCATCCGGAATGGTTCGCTCCAGACCGTGTCCATCTGAACAGGACCGGTGCCAAGGCTTTTGCGGTCTATGTGGCAGGGATCCTGCCTCAGCCTGAAGAGGTCCCTGTTACGAAACCGGATCCGGAAGAAACGCCTGTGACGATGGTAGGGTTCTTCCTGGATGTCCGCGATCCCTATGCATATTATTATTCCGCTGTCCGCTGGGCTGCGCAGAACGGGATCGCAAACGGATACACCGACAGCAACGGCCGTCCTACCGGTTATTTCGGCCCTGAGGATCCCTGCACGCGTGGACAATATATCATGTTCCTGTATCACATGATGGGATCTCCGGATGTCGACACCGATTCCGCACCCCATTTCAGTGATGTGAAGCCGGGAAGCAATTATTACAAAGCTGTCTGCTGGGCAGCTTCAAAGGGGATTGCTTCCGGGTATGCCGGTTCGGACCGTTTCGGAGCCGATGACACCTGTACCCGCGGACAGGCGATGACTTTCCTTTACCGCGCAATGGGTTCTCCCGCGGTATCGGAGTCTCAGATCTCGCAGTTCAAAGATGTCAAAAAAAGAGATTATTGTTACGATGCGGTCCTCTGGGCGCTGAATACCGGTATCACTTCCGGTTATACGGGAACGAGCGTGTTCGGGCCCAATGATCCGTGCACGAGAGCTTCCGCTGTCACGTTCCTGTACCGCGCGAGCGATCTGTCATAGGAAAGGAATTGCTTTGACCAAGGGTAAAAAAATCCGTACGCTGTTCATGACGATGCTTATGATTAGCAGCACCGCAAACTCGGGATATGCCATCCTGAGCGTTGTGATCAGCACGTTTGTCCGGAAATACCGCTGGATCACGGAAGAAGAAATGCAGGATTATGTCGCACTGGTGCAGGGCGCTCCCGGCCCGCTGGCGATCAACATCTCCCTGGTTGCCGGTTATCATGTTGCCGGATTCTGGGGTGCTGCGGCTGCGGTTCTCGGATGTGCGATCCCTCCGTTGGTGATCATGCTCTTGGTTTCCGTGTTTTACGGACTGATCGTAGGCAATCAGTGGGTTCGGGTTTTCATGCACGGTATGCAGGCAGGCGTCATTGCGATGCTTGCGGATCTCGTTCTTGGCATTATCTCGGCCACGACCAAAGAGCGGAAATGGTATCCGTGCCTTCTGATGGCCGGTTCCTTTCTTTTTGCGATGTTGGTCAAAGGATCGTCGCTTCCGCTGGTTTCCGCCTGTATTCTTATCGGGTGCATCATGTATCTCAGAAAGAAGGGGGGAGAGAAGAAATGAACGCCCTCCTGGATCTGTTTCTTGGTTTTTTACGTATCGGCGTTATGGCTTTTGGCGGTGCATATGCGTCTATCCCGCTGGTTCAACGGGAAGTCGTTGATGTCAACGGCTGGCTGACTTATGAGGAATTCGGTAACCTTCTGGCGCTGGATGAACTTACTCCGGGACCGATTTTGATCAACAGCGCAACTTTTGTCGGGGCTTCTGTTGCAGGCGTTCCCGGTGCGGTCGTCGCTTCGCTCGGCAGTATCCTTCCTGCATGTCTGATCACCATGATCCTTCTCTGGTTTTTCAGAAAATACAGGAAACTGGAGATCATCACGGAAGTCATTTTCGCCATCAAATGCATGACGGTCGGACTGGTCTCCGTCACGATCCTGCGGGCAATATCGAACGCGATCCTGCTGTCGGGAGGCGCACTCGGATTCGATCCGGTCATGGTCCTCCTTACCGCAGCCGCTTTTCTGGTAATACGGAAATGGCAGACGAATCCTTTGATCGTCATGCTCTGCAGCGGACTGATCTATTCGTTGTACTCACTGATCGTTTCGTGAACGCTCTCGGTTCTGTTGCGCCGGGCGCGCGAATCGTATAGTATTGATTTGAGGATACTGGCAGCAATACGCATTTTCCCTTTATTCCAGGAGACAACAGGTGTCTTATTATTTTGACAGAGATTTGGACAGAAACGGTATTTTGGTCGAGAAAAATCTGGATTTTCTCAGTCCTGAGCTGCTCGCGGCCTGCACCCGGAAGGTCTATGCCAAAGGAGAACTCGTTGTCGAAGCGGGTGCGGTTCTGAAGGATGTCGGCTTTATCGAGAGCGGTTCCTGCAGGAATCTGATCTATTCCCCCGACGGTTCCGAAAAAAGTTCCTTTATCCTGGATTCGTCCTACGGAGCCATCGGATTGCTGGAGGTCTTCTGCCTTCAGAAAAAGATCATCAGCACAATCGTTGCCAGTGAACCGACGGTGATCCTTCATCTTCCCCTCGAATATGTCTATTCCCATTTCATGAACGACAACGCGCTTCTTCGAAAATGCTGTTTTCATTTCTCGAGAGCGTTGCTCCATATGGATGATTCCTCTGTCCTGCAGTATTATTCCGGAAAGGATAAACTGATCTATCACCTTACCAGTTCCTGCCGTTCTGTCCTTAAAGAAGGGGAGGTCTACACGGTCCCGAACAGCTATGAACAGATCGGCAGCCTGCTCAACCTGAGTTCCAAAACGGTATATCGCTCGATGCAGGAACTGATGAAAGACGGACTCGTATCCAAGCAGGGCAAAAAAATCACGATCAGTTACCCGCAGTACATTGAGATGCTGACGATGATTTCCTGAGATAGAAATGAATGATGCCGCGTGCAATGATCTGCACGCGGCATTTGTTCTTTCTAGGCTGGTATTAGTCGAAGATCCCGTGAAGCCTGTTTTCAAGCAGCCGGGCCATCTCGTCCGCGGGAATGAGGGAGCGGACTTCATAGTCCTTTCTGGGTCCCTGCTCGTTCCAGCGTACGTGATTGTTTGTGTCGTCATAGACGATCGTGCCGTGCGTTCTGCAATCGAAAATCGGACTGTCGGGCTCAAGCGCGAAGAGAAGTGAGATCAAGTCCCAGCTCATCCGTCCTTTTCCCGGACCGTTGTAGATCTCATACGCCGTCCGAAGGGGATGTCCGAGGGGGAACGTGTCGGAAAATGATGTTCCGGTAATCACGTCGAAACCGTCCGGACAGACATAAACGGGGCATGGACAGCGATCGAAAAAGACTTTTGCGCCGAAGCGGTCCATATTGTAGTTGAAGTTGTAGTTGTCTGTTTCGGGATAATCTGCGCAGCCCATGCTGACCACACAGCGGACTTTTCGGGCAAAAAGATCATATCCGTTCAGTTCGCTGATCTCGTCCGCAGGAGTGAGCCAGAGTTGTTCGATCGCGGTGAAGAATCCGACGGCAAGAACGGTCACGGATCCGTCCGGCGCAGAGACGAGAGCTTTTCTGTAGACTTCAGCGGCGGGCGGATAGTCCTCATCCCTTTTTCCGATGAGCCGGGCAAAGACGCGGTTGTAATAGATCTCGTCCGGAAGGGTCTTTCTGTGGTCGTGATACCGCTGATAACGTTCCGACGCTCCGGGAGGAAAGTCTTTTTCGTAGACTGTTCCGATGGGAGGATGGATCCCGTACCAGTTGGAGATCATTTCGCAGACTGCGGCGGGGCAGGGATTCGGTACATCTGCTGCGATTCCAATACACATGGCGCGACCCGCAGCGACATACTCAAATAACATCCCGAGCGCTCCGGCATCATCGCAGTCGGTATCCATATCGGTGTCGAACAGAATCAATGGTTTCTGGAACTGTTCCATGAGGCACCTCCTTTTTCCCCATAATACAGTGACAAAATGATCCGTGTACAGAGTGATTTCTGAACTAAACGCATTTAATATCCGGTTATCCTTGCTGTATAATATCACTAATACGCGGAATCATCCGCGCAAATATGCTCTCACTGTCTTGGAGGAAAGAATTATGCAGAATATCCCGGTAGTGAAACTCGGTATCATTGCGGTTTCCAGAGACTGCTTCCCGATCGGGCTCTCCATTGCCCGTCGTGAAGCAATCAAGAAAGCCTATAAAGGCGACCTGTATGAGTGTCCGGTTACGGTAGAAAATGAGAAAGACATGCTGGCTGCAGTCGCAGACGTGAAAGCGGCGGAATGCAATGCGCTGGTCGTGTTCCTGGGGAACTTCGGTCCGGAAACACCTGAAACGCTGATCGCGAAGAACTTTGACGGTCCCTGCATGTTTGTGGCGGCTGCTGAAGGAGACGGTGACCTGATCAACGGCCGCGGCGACGCGTACTGCGGCATGCTCAACTGTTCCTACAACCTTGGGATGCGTCATCTGAAGGGTTATATTCCGGAGTATCCGGTCGGCACGGCGGACGACATCGCCCGCATGATCGGGGATTTCGTTCCGGTAGCTCGCGCAGTCATCGGCGTCAGCAATCTCAAGATCATTACATTTGGACCTCGCCCGCAGGATTTCTTCGCGTGCAACGCACCGATCAAAGGCCTGTATGAGCTTGGTGTTGAGATCGAAGAAAACTCCGAACTGGATCTGCTCGTCAGTTATAAAGAGCATGCCGGCGATGAGAGGATCCCCGCAGTCTGTGAAGACATGGCAAAAGAGATGGGCGAAGGAAGGTATTATCCTGAACTATTGGCTCGTATGGCGCAGTTTGAACTGACGCTGCTGGACTGGATGGAAGCGCACAAAGGCGCACGCAAATACGTCGCTTTTGCAGATAAATGCTGGCCCGCGTTCCCGGAGCAGTTCGGATTTGAGCCCTGCTTTGTCAACTCCCGCCTCGCGGCTCGCGGAATCCCTGTAAGCTGCGAAGTCGATATCTACGGTGCGCTGAGCGAGTACATCGGCTCCTGTGTTTCCGAAGACGCAGTCACGATCCTCGATATCAACAACTCTGTCCCCGCTGGCATGTGGGAAGAGCAGATCAAAGGTCATTACGATTATAATCTTTCGGATACGTTCATGGGATTCCACTGCGGCAACACACCCAGCTGCAAGATGTGTGCGGACAGAGCGATCAAATATCAGCTCATTCAGCACCGCCTGCTGGAGCCTGTGGATTCCGAGCCGGATTTCACCCGCGGAACGCTGGAAGGAGATATCGCTCCCGGTGAGATCACGTTCTTCCGTCTTCAGTGCGACAGTGAAGGAACGCTGCGTTCCTATATCGCGGAAGGCGAAGTCCTGCCTGTGGCTACGACTTCTTTTGGCGGAATCGGCGTTTTCGCAATCAAAGAGATGGGACGTTTCTATCGTCATGTGCTGATCGGCCAGCGTTTCCCGCACCACGGTGCTGTGGCATTCGGACACCATGGCAAAGCGCTCTTCGAAGTGTTCAAGTTCCTTGGTGTTGAGCATATCGGTTATAACCAGCCAAAGAGTCTCCCGTATCCCACGGAGAACCCTTGGGCATAACAGCCGTTAATGCGACGGAATCAATATTACTGTCGGAAGGACTGCCCCGTATTGCGCGGAGCAGTCCTTTTTTTCGGCGATATTGCTGCCGTCGACTGTTGGAAATTGAATACTTCTGAATTAAAATGAGACCATAGGGAAGAGATCTCGTATGGTTTTCCCGGTGAAATGGGATAAGGGCTATTTTGAAACGAAAGGGGGCCTTTGATGGCTGGTCTGCTGGACAATTTCACCTTTCTTTCCGTGCTTTCACGGCTTTTGCTTGCAGCAGTCGCCGGTGGGATCGTGGGTTACGGAAGATCAAAGAAGAGCCAGGCGGCCGGATTGCGCACGTATATCATTTGCTGCGTCGGGGCAACGCTTGCTACGCTGCTTGCGTTCTATCAGTATGAGATGCTCACCGGTCCGTGGAATCTGGGAGATTCATTCAAGTTTGACGCGTCGAGATATTCCGCAGCTGTCATCAGCGGTATTGGCTTTCTTGCCGCAGGCAGCATCGTCCGCGCTACGCACCAGCAGATCGCCGGGCTTACCACGGCGATCGGATTGTTCGTCGTTGTGTGCATGGGTATAGCCATTGGCGTCGGGTTCTATTCCGTTGTGATCTGTACGATCCTGATCCTGCTTTTCGTACTGGAAGGCATGTACTATTTCGAAAGCGCATTCAAAAGAAGAACGAGGAACCTCACGCTTCTTGTCCGTTTTGAGTCCGTTTTGGATCTGGATCGGATCACCGGAATTATCCGGGAACAGGGGGCTGAAATCCGTGAGTATGAGATCGAGCCTGAGAAAAAAGGAGAGGACCGCTCCGCCGTCATCGGTGTCAAACTGCCGAAGGCAAATCCGTCACACTCGACATTGCTCTCATCCGTTGCTGAACTGGACTGTGTGACTTCGGTTCAGGAACTGATATCTTAAGGGGAGGGAAGAAACGATGCTGGATTTTCTGGATCCTTTCAGGGGTATCGACACCATTTCCGTCGTGATCAAACTTTTCAGCGCTGCCGTTTTGGGAAGTATGATCGGACTGGAGCGCTCTTATAAGAATAAACCTGCCGGTGTCAGGACGCATATCCTGGTGTCGGTCGGAGCAGCCGCAGCGTCTCTGACGGGCATCTTCCTTCATCTGAAAGGAGGATATCCCCTCGATATTACCAGAATCAGTGCCGCGGTCGTTTCCGGCCTTTCTTTTCTGGGCGTCGGAACGATCGTCGTTACGCACGATTATTCTGTCAAGGGGCTGACCACCGCGGCGGGACTCTGGGTTTCGGGCATCATCGGGCTCTGCGCCGGAGCCGGCTTTTTTGAAGGGGCATTCATTGCTGCCGTTTTGGTCCTTCTTACGGAAGGCGGTCTGGCTCTGATCAAGGAGAGTATCCGCAAGAGTCCGGTCTTTACTGTGGAAGTCCTGGCATCAAGCAAGGAAGCGCTGGACAGAGTCATGCGCTGTTTCAAGAATTATAAGATCACGATCACCAATATCCGAATCATTGCCGCCGACACGGAGGAAGGGAATAATTACCTCGCATTCTTTACGCTTCGTTCTCTCCGGGCACTTGACCGCGAGATGGTTTACGAAGAAGCGGCCGCAATTGAAGGTGTCAAGGAGTTCACTGAGGTGGATGATCTTGATGAGAGTTGAGGAATATTGATAATACTATGAAAACGCGGCTGCCGGAATAACGGCAGCCGCGTACTTGTTCACAGGAATATCAACGATCACCAAGAATGAGCCAGAGAAGGATCCTGACCAGCGCAGAGAACAGAACGATCGCAGTGATCCCACCAAACAGGATCACGGCAATGATCGTTACGGCGAAGACCGGGTGTCCGGCAGCGTCAGGATCCGGGAGCACGTTCATATCCAGATACAGTGCACCGAAAATCGCTGCTGCGTCGATCAGAAGCCAGACAGGGATCGCCCTGAGGCTTCTCATAACTTTTCCTTTTCTGCTCATTTTTTCCTCATGAACACAGTGGCATCATTATTTTCTCCAAAGAAGATCTGCAGCAAGACGGTACATTCCGCTTATGCTGGGAGGCAGTTCATCCTTAGCCATCCCGATGCCGTCTTCGTGGAATACCAGCGGTCTGGAACCGTCATCGGTAAACGGAATCCATTCCGGCATCGGCGTTCCGTCTGCGTCATCTCCGTTTGGGTTGCCGGTTTTGGCGAAATTCGTCCAGTAATTGCACATTTTTCTGGCAAGGTCGTAGTGTTTGCCTGTGAAAGACCTCCAGCACGTTGCCAAGTTCTCGAATACGAAGTTCAGTTCGGAGGAGTGATAGTCTCCGGGATGGTCCTCTCCGGGGATCGTCGGAGTGAATTCGTACAGCCACCCCGGCAGGCCGGCGTCGACCGCGCGCATGAGCAGCAGCCGCACGCCGAAAGGAGAACCGTTGACCTTGGACAGGGTCAGGATGCGATCCAGGTCACCGCTCTGAAAATCGCAGAGTTCAAGGAATTCATCCGCATATTTACCGTAAAGCAGCTGAGCCCGTTCCCTGAACTGGTCAAGGCTGTCTGCGGTGATGACATCGAAGAATTCCCCTGTGGTAGATCCCGTCATGATGGGGATCTGAAGTCTGTCGTTGTGTGCCATCATGTTGTTCGGCTGATCAGTGAGAAAATCACCGTCTACGACGAACTGGAATTGACCGGCCCGTTTGCCGAGAAACTCGAAGCATTTATCCCGGACGAAAGCCGCAGGAAGCGCTCTGGCCTCTTCCAGAGTGTTGACGCCCAGATATTCCCTGAAGAAGCGGTCGCCCTGTTTTTCCGCTTCTTCGAGAGTCAGGTAGTCGGAACCGTGGCCGCCGAGAGCGAAATTGATACCGGTGCTGCTCTGGGTGATCGCGCGTCTGATGCAGCTGTTGCGGTTCAGCGGGGAGATGACCTGGCAAAGTGTGCTCCTTCCGCCTGCGGACTGGCCGAAGATGGTGACGTTTCCGGGGTCTCCGCCAAAATTGGCGATGTTTCTTTCGACCCAGTCGATACCGGCTTTCTGGTCGAACAGAGCGAAATTCGTGCAGTGCTTACCGCCGTTTTCCGCCGTGATCTCAGGATGAGCGAAGAGACCGAAGACGTTGGTGCGGTAGTTGACCGACACCAGAACGACGCCGCGGCGCGCGAGGTTTTCTCCGTCGAATTCCATCTCCGCGGGATTGCCGCCGATCAGCCCGCCTCCGAAGATCCAGATCATGACAGGCAGTTTCTCGTCTGGTGACTTTGCGGGAGTCCAGATGTTCAGCTGAAGACAGTCTTCGTCCATGGGATAGTCCATG
The DNA here is from genome assembly GCA_946411155.1 of uncultured Faecalibacterium sp. Taxonomy (GTDB): domain Bacteria; phylum Bacillota; class Clostridia; order Oscillospirales; family Ruminococcaceae; genus RUG11783. Next base: position 7,339 of record CAMKDB010000021.1, on the reverse strand, counting down.
TCCCAGTGCCATTCCTTCTCATAAAACGGTCCGTAAGCGATGGAATAGTCGGTCATGTTTGCGGGGCCGAATTCCAGACAGTCACGAATGCCTTCCCAGGGCTCGACAGGCTGAGGAACTCTCCAGCGGTTTTTGCCGACTGCGGGGGCTGCAAAAGGGATGCCTCTGAAGACAGCGATGTTCATGTCGCGGCCGTAAGTCCCACGGACAAGGCCGCCTTCTGCTTTTGCGATCTTGATCATAATGCATATCCTTTCCGTTAGTGTGACTACATTATAGTCCTTCTTTTGCCTTTCCGCTTGGGAATTGACGAAAAACAGGCACATAAGTCCGGAAAAGTATTGTATAATCAAACAAATAGACAGAAATTTGTTCATTGGAACAGGGGAGAACCGTTTTCAGGAGGAAAACATGTCTGTCAAACTGTACAACTTTGTAAACGAGGACCGGCAGATCATTCAGAAACTAGGCAACTTCAGTGTGCTGGAACACATGAAAGATCCGAGTGTCGCGCCATCCAATGCTCAGAACAAGTACTATATGTCCGAAATGGGCGTCCGACGCCGTCAGCTGATCATCGATCTGGACGGCATCCGTACAGCGGTGACCCAGGCAGGAGCGATGCAGTGGATCATCGGCGACATCAAGTCCACCACAGGCCTCAAGGGCGTCGGCGACCTGATGGGAAAACTGGTTGCCGGAGCGGTAACGAAGGAATCCGCGATCAAACCGGAGTATACCGGGGCGGGCAGAATGTTTCTTGAGCCAACATATAAGTACATCCTCCTGGAGGATATGGCGAACTGGGGAGAAAGCGGTATGTCTGTGGAAGACGGCATGTTCCTTGCCTGCGACGGGAACGTCAGAAGCAAGGTCGTTACCAGATCCACGCTCTCATCCGCAGTAGCGGGAAATGAAGGCCTGTTTAACCTTTCTCTCAGCGGTTCGGGCGTCGTTGCTCTGGAGAGCAATGTTCCGGCATCGGAGATCATCACCGTGGAACTGGAGAACGACGTTTTGAAACTGGACGGCAGTTTTGCCATTGCCTGGTCGACTTCTCTTCAGTTTACCGTGGAACGCTCATCTGCTACATTGCTTGGTTCTGCGGTCAACAAGGAGGGACTGGTGAACGTGTTCCGCGGGACCGGAAAAGTTCTGATCTCGCCCACGACGACATACACGCGCTCCCTCAGCGCTACGACCCATAACTGAGGACAAGAACAGTCGTGCCGTTCCTTCGGGATCGGTTTTGGAAATACAGCGATTATTTGGAGTGACTTATGAAAAAAAGAGTATGGTCGTTATTCCTGGGAATGCTGCTGATCCTGTCCTTGATTTTGGAGCCGGCAGCGATCGTGTTTGCGGAAGAAACGGAAACGGGCTTGGATTTTCCGGAATTGGAGACACCCTCAGCTGAATCATCTGTTCCTCAGAACGGGGAAACGATATCGGCGGTTCCGGAATCGGAGATGCCTGCGGAAGAGACATCTGTTTCTGAGACAGACGGAGTGATCTCTGATGAGTCTGAACTAACAGCTTCTTATCGGCTGGAAGGACAGGTCATCCGGTATGAACCTGATGAGAACGGGATCCTTCGGGTCCCGGAGGAGGAGACGGTATCTCCCGAAGCCTGCAAACTCGACGCAAATCTTATTCCGAACTATCCGCAGGGAGATGTTTTCGTTCCCTATGGTTCAGACATTACTCTGGCATTTAGCGATCGGGAAGGCAATCTTGGCGAACTTCACTATGTCTGGTACGAGATGGTCGAAAATAACAATGATCCATTCCGTGCCTACTACAATCCTATTGGCAGTAATACCAATTTCCTCACGATTACAAATGTCGTGAAGCGAAACCATATTGCTTGCGAGGTACAGGATGCGGCAGGAAACGCGTCCAGATGGTACTGGTATATCAATGTGGAAAACGGCCTCACGGTGACGCCGCTGCTGGCAAATCTTGCGGTAAAGAACAACAGTGAATTCACGATGACGGTCACTGCGACGGCAAACGACATGACTGGACTGACGTATTCCTGGTATCGCATGCCGGATCCTACGGAAGCGAACGGGATGCCTTCCTCCAGAAACTGCCATGAACCCAGCTACACCTGCGCTACGGATGGCAGGGACCGGTCTTATATGTGTCTGGTCCGCGACCGTTATGATACCCGGGTCTCGGCTATGTTCAATGTCCGGATCGATGGAACACTGCAGCTCATGGTGGACGGCTCGGTTGAGGATACTGTTGTGAGGCATGTTCCTTATGGGCAGAAATTCTCGATGGAAGTCACAGCTACTCCGGAGAATCTGAAGAATGTGACATACACATGGACGAAGGTCGGCGATTCCGGCTGGAAACCTTCTGCAAATCAGCCGGTACAGATTTCCGATCCCGTCAAACAGAAACAGGTCTATAAATGCACAGCCAAGGATTCCAAGGGAAATCAGGCAACTGTGACATTTGAACTTTGCGTGGCGAACGAATTGTCTCTGACAGCGGACGGAACTGATGCCTCAGGCAATACGTTCCGCTATGTCCAGCCTGACACGCCTTTCACTTTGGAAGCGGTCGTCCACGCAGATGATATGAGCGGAATGACCTATGAATGGTACTGCAAACGGTATGATACGGACAATGCGGAGCCCGTGAAGCTGTCCGCAGTCAATTCTGCGAGCAGGACTTTTGACGGAGTCTCGTACCGCACGGATTACATTCTGGTGGCAAAGGACCGTTACGGTCAGGAGGCGAGTCTTGTCTTCCAGGTCTATATTGACAACGACTTCTGCGCTTTTGCGATGCAATTCCAGTATAATGCGATTGGGCTTTCTTTCTCGGCGGAATCGCCGATGGAACTGTATGTTACCCTGACAGGAAATGATACGACCGGAATCACGACCGTGTGGTCACAGGACGGGGAACGGCTGGACGATGTGGAACCGGATGCTCTTTCCGTCACCTTCCAGCATCCGCATCAGGGCCTGTACCGTTGTGTCGTTACGGACCGGTACGGTACGGCTCAGGAAGTCATGTTCCATATTTCCGTTTCACACAGCAGTGCGCTCAAAGAATATGAGATCACGGTTCCTCTCGGTGAAACCAAGCAGATCATTCCCAATTACTGGACAAATCCGAAATGGACCAGTGAAGATGAAGAGATCGCGACGGTGGACGCCACCGGAACGGTTACAGGAGTCGCCCCCGGAAAGACCTACATCATTGCGACGTATGGGGATAACAGAGCGGTCTGTGAAGTGACTGTCACATTCCTGGATGTGCAGGAAACAACGGATTATTTCTATAACCCGGTCTACTGGGCTGTCGCCAGAAAGGTGACGAGCGGGTATACGGACAATAACGGCAAGCTGACCGGCTACTTTGGTCCTGCGGATACCTGTACCAGAGCGCAGATCGTTACGTTCCTTTATCGTGCAGCAGGTTCACCTGCTGTTGATACTTCAAATGCGATGTCTTTCAAAGACGTCAAGAAGACGGATTATTTCTATAAGGCGGTGATCTGGGCTGCTCAGCAGGGAATCACTACGGGGTATACGGACAAAAACGGTAAACCTACCGGTTATTTCGGATCCAACGATCCCTGTACACGCGGTCAGGTGGTTACGTTCCTGTGGCGCGCTGCCGGCAAACCGAAAGCGGTAAGAACAAACGCCACCACTTTCAGGGATGTGAAAGAAAAGGATTATTTCTTTGACGCAGTCGTATGGGCGGCGACATGGAAGATCACGACCGGATATACGGGAACGAAAAAATTCGGTCCGGATGATCCCTGCACACGCGGGCAGGTGGTTACGTTCCTGTACCGCGCCGCAAAGACATAAGATCTGATTCATCGCGCTTAACCAATCGGAGCCTCTCCGTCCGGAGAGGCTCCGTCATTCGTTTCCCTAATCGACACAGCAGTGCTATAATCATGGACAGAGTTCCACAAAACGGAAGGATCTGAACGAGGATGGAGACAGGGAAGGATAGTGGGTATCAGCTGATCCGGGCATTTGCTACCTGGATCATTCTGATCCATCATCTCTCGGCAACTGCTTCGATCTTAGGCATTGCAAGGCCGTCGTTCCTTCAGATGGCGGACACCTATCTCAGGGGTGAGCTTGGCGCCGTTGCGGTGGGACTTTTTTTCCTGCTCTCCGGTGCTTTGCTTCACCGGAACCACAGGGATATTGAGGATACGAAAGCATTTATCACATATCGTTTTCTTCGTCTGCTTTTTCCTCTGTGGATCGCTTCCGCTCCGCTCCTGATCCTTGACAGCGGTGCCGGACTATTTATCCATGCGTCGCAGTCCGGAAGAAGAACAGCGCCTCTGAATTTGCTCGGACTGGACTTTTACTATTGGGTATTTACCGGAAAGATCCCTTATTTTGTGTGCGGGGAGTGGTTCACCTCTGTCATCCTGACGCTGTATCTGATCTATCCTCTGCTGAACCGTGCCTTCAGGGACAGGCGCTCAAGAACGACCGCAACGGTTTTGATCGTCCTTCTCTGGGCGGTCAACATGAAATTCGGGTTTCTGTCTGCCGGAAGCGGATGGTATTCGCTGACGTTGGGCCTGATGTATTTCTGGCTCGGCATGTGGTTCGATGAGCTCAGATCTCTGTTTTGCGGAAAGAAAGCAGTATGTGCTGCGCTGGCGGAGATCACCGTCATATTGTTGTTCTTTCCAAGGCAGATCGGCGGAGTCATTTATCTTCCGTCGCTGATCGTTTCCGTTTGCCTGTTTGTGCTTCTGTATAATGCGGGAATAGCGGCGGGTGACCGGATCATATCAGGGAAAGGATCGGTATCCTGGACCTGCAGGCACAGTTATATGATTTATCTGGTTCACCACTACTTCATGTACTGGCTCATGCCTGTCCTGATCGGACAGGATCCGGGCGCACTTCGATTCTGCGCCTTTGGTATTCTGATCGTTGCTGTCGGTCTTGTTTACGCTGCTGTCATGCAGCGGGTATCGGAGATACTGTTCCCGATATTCCGGGAAAAGATTATGAGAACAGAGCGAGCGCTCCGGAACGATGAATGATTTATTGATATGAAAAAGTCCGCTGGCCTTCGAAAGAAGGGGCGGACTTTTGAATAAAGGGGATTATTTCTTGTCAACGATCAGTTTCAGGATCTCCCGGTATGCGGCGTAGATGACGCCTGCGATCGGCCAGACGATCCATGTGGCTTGCCAGCGCATAGTGAGGAAGCTCCACGTCAGATAGACTGCTGTGGCAATCGCCCAGTAAATGCCGTCATATTTTCCGATACGCTTGTTAAGACGGGTGTAATCTCCTTCCTCAAGCAGTTTCTCAAAGCCTTCCTGACGGATTGATGTAAGGGCTATCAGCTTTACACCAACGGCGATTGCGGCAAGCATGCCGCTGATGCCGATCGTCATGCTGAGAGCGTCTTCCCCGATTGAACTGAACATGTTCATCAGGAACAGAGGAATCGCGGAGATGACACAGAACAGGATTCCGATGATCATCAGGCGGCTATGGGTCTCGGCGTAATTTGCGCTGTACTCTTTCACCATGCCGGATACGCCGTATTCGGTATCGATTTTCTCGTTCTCAAGAAAGCTGTATGGTTTGCCGCGCATGTATGCTGTCAGGAACAGTACGACAGCGATCGCGATCAGTACAAGCAGAACGACAGTACCGGCACCGGAACAGACCGCTTCGCTGAAAGGTATCAGTCCTGCCTCTGAAAGTTCATTGAGGACGATCAGCAGGATAGGGGAGAGGATACAAAGCATCACGCCGGTGGAGATCAGGTGGGAAGCCTTCTGGTTGTGCTGCAGAAAAGCGGTTGCTTCCTCAAGGGAAACCCGGCGGGCGGGATCGTCGTTGTTGACGTCGACCGGTACAGGTTCATTGCCGCTGTCCTCGATTTCGTCTCTTAAAAGGTAATCGGTGCTGACCCCGAAGAGATCAGCCATCTGAAGGATCTTTTTCATGTCCGGGATCGCCTGAGCGCTTTCCCACTTGGATACGGATTGTCTGGATACACCAAGCTTGTATGCGAGGTCTTCCTGAGACCAGCCGTTCTTCTTTCTGTTTTCGATCAGTTTGTCTGCGAAGATCATTTTCAATTCCTCCTGGATCGGTGGGGGATTCTCCCTCCGTTTTTTGCACTTCCAGTGTACGGGTATTTTCGGGTGCATACCATCAACGGCGCCCGACAATTCAGCAACCGGCAGTTGCAAACGGTTGTCTTAACGGCAATGGAGAGTGAAAACGCCTGTTTTTGATGCAGTTATCCGGAAATAAAAGGGGGATAATATCCATGATTATAGTATTCTGACGGAATAAACACAAAGTTATTCGCATCATTCACGGTGAAGGATAGGAAATCACAGAAAAATCTTTAAAATAAACGGATTCTCTTTTGTGTTGTTCTCCCGGCATTATATAATTGAAAAAAGCTTTCTGAGAGGTAATGTGATGAAAAAAATCAACAGAGTATTATCGGCTTTTCTGATCCTGATGATGTGCTTTTCGCTGTTTTCGGATTTGATTCCTGTCTTTGCAGAGGAACTCGCCTCTGCGGAAGAGGTCACTGAGAATACGGATCTCGCAGTTCTTCAGGATGATCTGCATTTGGAAGAACATGAATCGTCCACGGATGAGGTGGAGGATTCGGAAGATGAAGTGATCACGGAAGAAATACCCTGGGGAGAAGAGATCCAGGAAGAAGTCCCTGCAGATGATGCTTCTTTGTCAGAAGGGGAGTCGGTATATGTTCAGGGAGCTGCCTTTCACGACAATACGCCCGTGGAAGAGGCAGAGACGCAAGAATCCGGATCAACGACAAGACCTCTCAGCGGAGTCGAGATCACATTGATTAAAGACGTCCGTTTTCTGGATGGAGATTCGGTAAGTGCCGGGAAAATGCCCGATTATGTAAGTATCGTGGGATACTATGATAACGGTTCGACGATTCATATGCCTTTTGAGAATAGTGTTGATGAGGTCGCTGAAGATCTTACACGCTTTTCCCAGGGGTCGCCATCCGGCTTGTATAACATATATCCCGACCCTGATGACACGGACCTTTGGGGTGTGGGTGTCCATAACTGGACGCTTGATTTCTGTGGAAAACTGTATGAGTTCGATGTCACTGTCATTGAGAGTCCTGTCGACCATATCGATATTGATACTGTTTTCGTGACTGTGGATCGGATCATCGGGCCGGAAAATGACTGCGGGGAACTTCATACAAGTTGTTCTTACCCGCATTATCATGTCCAGCCTTCATCGGTAACAGTGTTTACGAAGGATGGCGGCTCCTATAGCGGGACTTTGTCTGAGGTCGATCA
>CAMKDB010000020.1 GCA_946411155.1 uncultured Faecalibacterium sp. | reverse complement strand
TGGCCGTGGACTTCTCCGACGGCACCGTCCTCGTCATGCGGGACTGCGGTCCCGCATGTCTTTTTTTCCGGATGGCAGCGGATAAGGAAAGTCTTGCTTTTTTTTCCGGATGGGTGTAGACTTTCTATGTTGAATGAATACTGTCTGGAAGAGTGGGGAGACCCGCTCTTTCATTATTTTCGTGTGATTCGGAGGGAACCATGGCAGAAAAGAAAAAACCGATCGCCGTTCAGGTTGAGGAAAAGATCGGTGCAATAATCGGCGGGATGGGTTACGAAATCTGGGACATCTTCTATGGAAAAGAGGGACAGAACCTCGTGCTCCGCATCACCATCGATAAGGAAGGCGGAATCGGGATCCAGGATTGCGAAGCCGTTTCGAGAGCGGTCGATCCGCTGCTTGACGAGATTCCCGCGCTCACGGATGCATACAGTTTTGAAGTTTCTTCGCCCGGACTCGGGAGAAAGATCCGTACGGACAGGCAGTATGCCCGATACGTCGGGGAAGAGATCACAGTGCATCTGATTCGCGCCGATGCCTCCGGAAAAAGAGACCATGAAGGCGTTCTGGAAGCTGCGGACGGAGATGAGATCCGGCTCCGGAACGAAGACGGGATTGCCGTCTTCAGCAAAAGCGACATTTCATATTCAAAAGCCAATGATGATAAAGATCTATTCAGGAAGGGATAAACTATGGCAGCCAGTAACAGTGATTTTTTTGACGCTCTGGACCTCCTGTCCAAGGAGAAAGGCGTTTCAAAAGAGAGTCTGATCGAGAAGATCAAAGCGGCAATCGTTCATGCAGTGCGCAGAGACTACGGCGGATCGGATAATATCCATGTGGATATCGACCCGGAAGATCAGACGTTCAAGATTTATATCCGCAAAGAAGTGGTGGAGGAGGTCACGGACCCCAACACTCAGCTTTCACTGGAAGAGGGCAAGACTTACCGCTCCAGAGCGCGTGTCGGCTCGGTCATCGATATCCCCGTCAAGGTGAAGAAATTCGGACGTATCGCCGCGGTCAACGCGAAGCACGTCATCCGTCAGGGAATCCGCGATGCGGAGCGCATGCAGGTCTTTGAGGAACTCCAGAGCAAACAGGGCGAACTCGTCAATGCGGTGGTAAACCGCGTCGACCCCGTGAAGGGCAATGCAGTGCTGCTTATCGGCAAGAGCGAGGCGGTCCTTCCCAAGAACGAGCAGGTGCCCAACGAGGTCCTGACGGAAGGTCAGCACATAAAGGTCTATGTCGTGGACGTGGAAGTCAATGAACGCGGACCGAGGATTCTCATTTCCCGCACCCATCCCGGTCTTGTCAAGAGGCTGTTTGAAAACGAAGTGCCGGAGATCTTCGACGGGACAGTTCAGGTCATGGGGATTGCCCGCGAGGCTGGACAGCGCACGAAGATCGCGGTCTTCTCCAAAGACGAGAACGTGGATCCGAGAGGAGCATGTATCGGCCCGAGAGGGACCCGTGTCGCCAACATCGTTGAGGAACTCGGCGGAGAGAAGATCGATATCGTTCTCTGGAACGAGGACCCCGCAAAATTTATCGCTGAGTCGCTGTCTCCCGCGAACGTCGTGAGTGTGGAAATGCTCGATTCCGAGCAGAAGACCTGTCGCGTGACGGTTCCGGATCATCAGCTCTCGCTTGCCATCGGCAACCGCGGACAGAACGCGCGCCTTGCCGCAAAGCTGACGGGCTACCGCATCGATATCCGTCCTGAGAGCGGATATTACGGCGAAGAGTAATCGGTCGAAAGGATAAGGAATGCCGAAAAAGATTCCGCAGAGAATGTGCCTCGGATGCCGGGAGCACAAAAACAAAACAGATATGGTCCGCATCGTCTGCTCCCCTGATGGGGAGATTTCGGTCGATCTGACCGGGCGGAAGAACGGGAGAGGAGCGTACATCTGCCCGAAAGCCGAGTGCCTGAAGAAGGCGGGCAGGCAGAAAGCACTGGAAAACGCGCTGCACTGTGAGATCAGCAGCGAGGTCCTCAGCCAGCTCCTGCTCCAGTTGGAGGAGGCAATCGATTGAAAGATCCGTTGCTCTCCGCGCTCTCAATGGCGCGCGGTGCCGGAAAGTTGAAAGTCGGGATGGAAGCATCCAAAAGCGCAGTGACGTCCGGCGCTCCGCTTGTGATCTTCGCAAGCGATACCTCAGAGAGAACCATCAGAGAGATCCGCATGAATTGCTCTGACAGGACAGAGATTCTTGAACTGCGGAGGACTCAAAGCCAGATAGCGGAAAAATTTGGCTGGAAATTCGGCGTCGCAGCCGTAACAGATTCGAACTTTGCGGCTCTTGTCCGAAAAGCTGCTGAAAAGGATATGGAGGAAACTGAATGATTATTAAATACAAGGTGAGCGATCTTGCAAAGGACATGGGACTTTCCAACAAGGATGTCCTGACGGTCGTGAATTCCTTTGGCGGGGAAGAAAAAAAGCATGCAAGTCAGCTGACCGAGGAAGAGCTGGATTTCTTCTTCAACTCTGTGACGAAGGAGCATCAGGTCAATTCTCTGGAAGCTTACTTTGTCAATGTGCCCGAGGCAAAGAAGCCCGAGCCGAAGAAAGAGCCGGAGAAGCCCCAGCAGCAGAAACCTCAGCAGAAACAGAATAAGCAGCAGGGGCAGAGCCAGAACCAGAACCAGCAGCAGAACCAAAACAATAAACAGCAGAAAAAGCAGGGCAACGCCAAGCCCGCTGAAAAGCACAGCATCGGCAAAAATGCCGAGAAACAGCTCCGCAGAGCGGAGAGTAAGGCTGCGCAGCAGGGGACGACCCGCATCGTGGTACAGGAGCGCGAGAAGCGCGTTGTGGATACCCGTTCTGCAGAGGTCGATCTGAGCAAATACAACGAAAAGTTCGACGTGATGGCTGCTCAGAAGAACGGCGAACAGAATGACCGCCGCGGTGGAAAGAACAATATGCACGGCAACCGCCAGAAGTTCACAAACCGTCAGGCAAAAGGCAAGCAGCAATATCAGAAGAAAGAGACTGAGGCGCAGAAACTGCAGCGGCTCCAGCTGGAAAAAGCAAGACACGCGCAGCTCAAGGTCGAGATCCCGGATGAGATCTCCGTCGGCGAGCTCGCCACACGTCTGAAAGTCACCGCGACCGTCGTCATCAAGAAACTGATGTCTCTTGGTGTCATGGCCTCCATCTCCGAACTGATTGATTTCGATACCGCCGCACTTGTAGCCGACGAACTCGGCGCGAAGGTGGAGCGCGAGGTCCACGTCTCTATCGAGCAGCGGCTGAACATTTCCGAAGACGATTCGGCACCGGATGCACCGGAAGATCTTGAACCCCGTGCACCTGTCGTTGTTGTCATGGGTCACGTCGACCACGGCAAGACCTCTATCCTCGACTACATCCGCAAGAGCCGGGTGCAGGCTGGAGAGGTCGGAGGCATTACTCAGCATATCGGCGCCTATCAGGTCAAGCAGGGCGGCAAGACCATCACGTTCCTGGATACGCCCGGACATGAGGCGTTCACAGCGATCCGCGCCCGCGGCGCATCCGTGACGGATATCGCTGTTCTGGTCATTGCAGCGGACGACGGCGTCATGCCGCAGACCATCGAGGCAATCAACCATGCGAAGGCGGCAAATGTCCCGATCATTGTCGCACTCAACAAGTGCGACAGACCGGAAGCGGATCCGGAACGCGTCAAGACCTCTCTCACCGAGTACGGGCTGATCCCGGAAGAATGGGGCGGAGACGTCATCTGCGTCAATGTATCTGCGAAGACCGGTATGGGCATCGACAGCCTGCTGGAAATGATCAACCTTGTTGCAGAAATGCAGGAACTGAAGGCAAACCCGAATCGCCCTGCTCAGGGAACCGTCATCGAATCCAGACTGGATAAAGGCCGCGGCCCGATTGCAACGATCCTCGTCCAGCGCGGAACGCTGCATAACGGTGATGTCGTCATTGCCGGCACGTCTGTCGGTCGTGTCCGCCAGATGATGGACGAGCACGGCAAATTGGTAAAGGAGGCCGGTCCCTCTGTTCCTGTGGAAATTACCGGTCTGGTCGAAGTCCCGCAGGCGGGAGACAAGTTCAATGCGGTCGCAGATGAGCGTCTTGCACGCGAACTCGTCGAGCAGCGCCGAACGGAACAGCAGGAAGAAAAATTCCGCGCGTTCCACAAGGTCACACTGGACAACCTGTTCAGTCAGATCGCCGAAGGCGAGGTCAAGGAACTGCCGATCATCATCAAGGCGGATGTTCAGGGCTCCTGCGAGGCGATCAAGCAATCTCTGGAAAAACTGTCCAATGATGAAGTACGTGTCCGGATTATCCATATGGGTGTCGGCGGCGTGAACGCCAGCGACATCATGCTTGCTGATGCTTCCGGCGCAATCATTATCGGATTCAACGTCCGTCCGGATTCCACCGCCACGACACAGGCGGAGGAGAAAGGCGTGGAAATGCGGATGTACCGCATCATCTACGATGCGATTGACGACGTACAGAATGCGCTTAAGGGCATGCTTGCGCCGAAGATCCGCGAGGTTGATCTGGGATCCGCAGAAGTGCGCCAGGTCTACAAGATCAGTTCTGTGGGTACGATCGCCGGCTGCTATGTCAAGAGCGGCGTGATCACCCGCAACAGTATCATCCGCGTCGTCCGCGACGGCATCATCATCTACGATGACGATATCGCTTCTCTGAAGCGGTTCAAGGATGACGTCAGGGAAGTTGCCGCCGGTTACGAGTGCGGTATTTCCCTTGGCAAATTCAACGACATCAAGGAGGGAGACATCCTTGAGGCGTACAAGAAGGAAGAGTACAGGGAGTAACCACCATGCCATCTCATCGTTCTGAACGCATGAATGCGGATTTCCGCAGAGAACTTGCGCTATGCATCTCCAAGATGAAAGATCCCCGGATCTCCATGCTGGAAGTGGTACGGGTCAAAGTCACGCCCGACCTGAACTATGCGAAGGTGTACATTGCTTCTCTCAGCGGCGGCGAGGCCGCAGCGGAGGCATGCCGTGTCCTCAGAGGTGCAGAAGGATATCTGAAAACGGAGCTTGCCCACACCATGAAGGTCCGGAAGATCCCGGCGCTGGAGTTCATTCCGGACGATTCCGTGGATTACTACAATCGGATCGACAGTATTTTGAAGGGGTTATCTCATGACGAAGGAACTGACAGTCCAGCAGACGGCGAGCCGGCTGATGGAAATGGATCGGATACTGATCCTGACGCATAACCTTCCTGACGGCGATGCCATCGGGTCTGCGCTTGCGCTGACCACCGGACTCAGACAAAAAGGGAAAACTGTCCGGGCAACATGGTCCGGCGAGCTTTCCAGCTGTTACAGCATCCTCACGGACGCTTACGAAGAAGAGGATTTCGAACCCGAGCATATCATCTCCGTCGATCTGGCAGGGGTCCATCTGCTCCCCGCAGATACGAAGAAATACGGCGAAATGATCGATCTGGCCATCGACCATCACGGAACGAACACCGGATTCGCAAAGGAATCTCTTGTAGTTGCCCGGTCTGCCAGCTGCGCCGAGATCATCATGGATGTTATCGAGGAGTTCGGAGGAACCATCACGCCCTATATCGGCAGCTGTATCTATGTCGGGCTGTCCACGGATACCGGATGCTTCCGGTTCAACAATACGACACCGGAGAGCCATATGCGTGCTGCCCGGCTCGCGATGCTGGGCGTGGACATATCGAACCTCAACCAGCTTTTCTTTGAACAAAAGGCAAGGGCGAGGATCGAGATCGAACGGCTTGTCCTGGACAGCATGGAATTCACCGAAGAGGGAAAGATCTGCTTTATAACCATCACCAGAGAGATGATGGACAAGACAGGCTGCCTGGAGAGTGATATCGAGGGGCTTGCCAGCATTCCGAGGAGCGTGGAAGGGGTTGAGGCCGGGATCACGTTCCGTGAGCGGCCGAACGGAAACTGGAAGATTTCCGTCCGCACGAAATACCTGAACGCTGCAAAGATCTGCAGTTATTTTGGTGGCGGCGGGCATACTTTTGCTGCCGGATGTGAATGCTCCGGCGACCTTTTCGATATCAAAGTCGCGATGATCGACATCATCAAACGGGAGATGAACGCTTGAACGGGATCCTCATATTGAATAAGCCTGCAGGATGCACATCGTTTGAAGCGGTGCGCTCCGTCGGCAGGCTTTTTTCACGGGAAAAGGCGGGGCATGCCGGAACACTGGATCCGATGGCGACCGGAGTGCTTCCTGTCCTGCTCGGCAGAGCCACGAAACTGCTTCAGTATCTGCCGGAATCCGGGAAAGAATATATTGCGGATATTGCCTTCGGCGTCGGTACGGACACCGGAGATTATGAAGGAAAACCGGACAGGACGACAGATATCCTGCCGGATCGTGCCTCATGGGACCGGGCGGTTCAGAGCCGGACCGGGAAGCAGATGCAGATCCCGCCCATGTACAGCGCAATCAAAAAGGACGGGAAACCGCTTTACGAACTGGCAAGGAAAGGCGTTGAGATCGAACGGGAACCCAGAGAGATCGAGGTGACCCGGCTGGAGACGCTGTCATTCAGTCCTGAAGGTGCCAGGATCGCCGTTTCCTGTTCCGCCGGGACGTACATCCGCACACTTGCCGAAGATCTTGCTGCCGACTGCGGTACTTTTGCGCATTTGACCGCGCTTCAGCGCACCGCTGCCTGCGGTTTTACACTGGATGACGCTGTGACTCCGGAAGAACTGGAAAGAGCAGAGGATCCTGCGGTGTTCGTGAGAACTCCCGAGATCCCGTTCCTGAACTGCCCGGCCGTCACGCTGGACGGCAACCTTACCCGCCTGTTCCTCAACGGGTTTGTGTTTCCCGCTGGCAGAGCCGGTGCGGCTTCGCTGTCGGGATTTGTCCGGGTTTATTACGAAGATCGTTTCCTCGGAATCGGAGCAGTGGACAGGGAAAGAAATCTGAAAAAATGCTGGCAGGCAGAAACTGCCTGAGAGGATATTTGTGAAAGTTATCTGTTCGAGAGAAGAATATATGGAAGCGCGGAGGTCAGCGGTAGCCGTTGGCTACTTTGACGGTATGCATATCGGTCATGCCGAACTGATCCGCGTGATGAAGCGTGAGGCTGAAGAAAACGGTCTGGCCGCCGTATTACTGACTTTCGATATGAGGTCGCTCCGCCCGGACGGAAAAGGAGCAAAGGATCTGATTACAAGAGATCAGAAACTGCGCCTTGCCCGTGAGTCCGGCGTGGATTATTATGTTGAACTGCGTTTCAATGAGGTCCGTGATCTGTTGCCGGAAGAGTTTTCTGCCCAGATCCTCGGGTCCCAGTTCCTGAAAGCAGCCGTTGTCTGTTCGGGAACGGATTTCCGTTTCGGCAGGAACCGCTCCGGTTCAGCCGGCGATCTTGCGGATCTCGGAGCAGCAAACGGATTCCGGTCCATCGCGGTCGAGGAAGTCTGTATCGGGGGAGAAGCCGTATCGACGACCCTGATCAAGGAAAAAATCCAGAAAGGTGAGATCGGTGCGGTAAACCGGATGCTGGGATATCCCTATCAGCTGGAAGGGACCGTGATCCACGGAAATCATCTGGCTCACGGAATGGGGTTCCCTACGGCGAATATCACACTGCCTGAAGAGATCGTATCACCGAGAAGAGGCGTCTATCTCTCTCAGACGGTCATTGGAGACAGGAAATACAGGAGCATCACCAATATCGGCGTCCGTCCTACGGTCACGGACGATGTGGAACCGACAGCAGAAACGCACATTCTGGATTTTGACGAGGATCTGTACGGGCAGAAGATTCTGCTTTTGCTCTACGAATTTATCCGTCCGGAACAGCGGTTCTCCTCTGCGGACGAACTGATCGAAACGGTGAAGGACAACATCCGTTACGCCAGGACAGCACAGCTGCCGGACTGAGCATTACGGACCGGCCTGGGACAAAGGGACAAAAAACGATGAAAAACGTACTGGAATATCTGGAACGGGACGCACTGCTTTTCCCGGACAAGACGGCATTTGCGGATGTGAAGAACAGCGTCACATATGGCGAACTGCTTCAGACTGCCAGACGCATCGGCACCGCGTGTGCGGCGTATACTCGTACACGCAGACCGGTCGTCGTTCTGAGCGAAAAGTCTGTGGAAACGGTCTCAGTATTTTTCGGGATCGTATACGCAGGCTGTTTCTATGTCTGTTTGGACCTGAAGCATCCGCTGGAAAGGCTGGAAAAGATCCTCGCCGAGCTTCAACCGTCCCTGATTGTCTATGACGCTGCGGGAAAACGGGTTGCTGACAAACTTCCGGGGGAAGCTGCCATGGTTCCTTTTGAAGATCTGATGGCAGCGGAGGCTGATGAGGAACTTCTCGGCATGATCCGCAGGGAAATGATCGATGTGGATCCGCTGTATGCGAATTTTACGTCCGGTTCCACCGGACAGCCCAAGGGCGTGCTGATCCCGCACCGATCAGTCATCGACTTTATCGAGGTGTTCTGTGACACCTTCGGTCTGACAGAGAATGATGTGTTCGGGAATCAGGCACCTTTCGATTTTGACGTATCGGTCAAGGACATCTATTCCGGACTGCGTCTCGGAGCCAGAGTCGAACTGCTGCCCAGAATGTTCTTTTCTTTCCCGGCGAAATTGCTGGATCATCTCTCCGCGCGCGGCGTAACGGTTCTGATCTGGGCGGTGTCCGCCCTCTGCATCGTTTCGACGCTGAAAGCCCTTTCTCACAGAGTGCCTGAGAGCCTGAGGGCAATCATGTTCAGCGGCGAGATTATGCCGATCAAGCATCTGAATTACTGGAGAAGTTATTATCCGGATGCCATGTTCGTCAATCTGTACGGCCCCACGGAAATCACATGCAACTGCACCTACCATATCCTGGACCGTGCGTATGAAGAAGGGGAACTGCTCCCGGTTGGCAGACATTTCGATAACGAAAAGGTGTTTCTGCTGGACGAGCGGGACGCTCTGATCGAAGAACCTGGAATCCTTGGTGAGATCTGTGTATCGGGCACCGCTGTAGGTCTCGGCTATCTCAATGATCCGGAGCATACGAAAGCGAACTTCGTACAGAATCCGCTCAACGGACTATGGCTGGAAACGATCTACCGGACCGGAGATCTCGGTATGTATGACGACGAAGGGCTGCTGTATTTCAAGGCGCGCAAGGATTTTCAAATCAAGCATCAGGGACACCGGATCGAACTGCAGGAAGTCGAACTGGCAATGGATGCAGTGGAAAATGTTGACAGGTGCGTCTGTCTGTTCGATGAGGAGAAGGATCTGCTCATTGCGGTCTATGAAGGGGCTGCCGATGAAAAATCCATTACCAGATCGCTTCGGACAGTCCTGCCTGCGATCATGATCCCGAACCTGTTCTACCGGACGGAAGCGCTGCCGGTCACAAAAAACGGGAAAATTGACCGAAAAACACTGAAAAACGTGTATATTACAGAAAAAAACGAAGTTCTTTCGTGAAAAATGACGAAAAACTGTTGCGCAGTTTTTTAAGCCTGTGCTATAATCTTTAGGCTTGCGATAAGCGTACCTTTTCCCGGTTGTATGGCATATGTCCTTGAGAGAATTACCTGCGACTGAGATTGAGGTGAATTTTACAGAAAGGGGACAGAATCATGCTGAAAGATAAGCAGGAAGTCATCGAGAGCGTGCGCCTGACAGAGACCGATACCGGTTCTCCCGAGGTTCAGATCGCTCTTCTGACCAACCGTATCAACCATCTGAACGAGCATCTGAAGGTTCATCCGCACGATAAGCACAGCTATCGTGGACTGCTCAAGATGGTCGGCCGCCGTCGTAATCTTCTCGCATACCTTCGTTCGAAGGATGTTGAACGTTACCGTGCGCTGATTGCGAAGCTCGGTCTTCGTAAATAATCTGAGAATGTTAGGCAGATGCGCAGCCGCGTGTCTGCCTTTCATACAATGTGCTGGGATCCAGCGAAAATGTGATCGGGTTTTGCAGTGAATCGAGGGCTTTTCCTCCGGGAAAAACGTTGGATTCGTTGCGAAACCGATCAGAAACAACTAATCGGAGGAACAACATGTTTGAAAACTATCGTGTCTTTGAGACAGAGATAGCCGGCCGGCCGTTCAAGGTCGAGACCGGCAAAATGGCTGGACTCGCCAATGGCGCCGTCCTTGCCCGCTATGGTGAGACCGTTGTGCTCTGCACCGCCACCATGAGCGCTAAACCGAGAGAGGGCATCGACTATTTCCCTCTTTCCGTAGACTATGAAGAGAAAATGTACGCCGTCGGCAAGATCCCCGGAAGTTTCCTTCGCAGAGAAGGCCGCGCAAGTGAGAAGGCGATCCTCGCCTCCCGCCTTGTGGACCGCCCCCTGCGTCCGCTTTTCCCGAAGGACATGCGCAACGATGTTGCGGTCGTCATGACCATTATGTCCGTCGACCCGGATTGCGCCCCTGACATCACCGGCCTGATCGGATCCTCGATCGCGATTGCGATCTCGGACATTCCGTGGAATGGCCCGGTAGCCGGCGTTTCCGTCGGCCTTGTTGACGGGGAGATCGTGATCAACCCGACACATGAACAGAATCAGCACAACGACCTCCAGCTGACCGTCGTCAGTTCGGAGAAGAAAGTCGTCATGATCGAAGCTGGCGCCAATGAAGTGGACAACGACACCATGTTCAAAGCCATCGTGGCAGGCGACAAGGTAAACCGTGAGATCGTCAGTTTCATCAATTCCATCGTCGCAGAGATCGGCAAGCCCAAGATGCCCTTTGAGAGTCAGGAAGTGCCCCATGATCTCTTTGAGGCTATCAAGGACATGGCAGTGGAGAAAGTCCGCGCAGCCATGGACACCGATGACAAACTCGTCCGTGACGCGGCATTGCTGCCCATCTATGACGAAGTGCATGCGGCGTTTGACGAGCAGTACGCAGACAACACCGGTGTGATCGATGAGTGCATGTATAAACTGCAGAAGTACGTCGTCCGTCGTTGGCTGCTGGATGACGGCAAGCGTGTAGACGGGCGTGGGATCAATGAGATCCGTCCGCTGGCTGCCGAAGTCAGTGTGCTCCCCCGTACGCACGGCAGCGGCATGTTCACCCGCGGTCAGACCCAGGTCCTGACCACAGCCACACTGGGCATGATGGATATGGCCCAGTTGCTGGACGGACTGGATGATCAGACCGAGAAGCGCTACATGCATCACTACAACATGCCCAGCTATTCCGTCGGTGAGACCCGTCCCAGCCGCGGACCCGGCCGCCGCGAGATCGGCCATGGTGCACTTGCTGAGCGCGCGCTTCTTCCGGTGATCCCCTCTGTCGAGGAGTTCCCCTATGTCATCCGTCTGGTATCCGAGATTCTGTCCTCCAACGGCTCTACATCTCAGGGCTCTGTGTGCGGCAGCACCTTGGCTCTGATGGATGCCGGTGTTCCGATCAAGGCTCCGGTTGCGGGTATCTCCTGCGGACTGATCACTGAAGATGACCGCTGGATGACGATGGTCGACATTCAGGGCGTCGAAGACTTCTTCGGCGACATGGACTTCAAGGTCGCCGGTACCCATAAGGGAATCACCGCGATCCAGATGGACCTCAAGATCGACGGTCTGACCTACGATATCATCCGCGAGGCACTGGACAAGTGCGAGAAGGCCCGTTTCTTCATCCTGGATGAAGTCATGCTCAAGGCCATCCCCGAACCGCGCAAGGAACTGTCCAAGTATGTTCCGAAGATGGAGTCTCTCACGATCGACACAGAGAAGATCGCGGACGTCATCGGCAAAGGCGGCTCTGTCATCAAGAAAATCATCGCTGAATGCGGCGTAGCCGTGGACGTCGAGGAAGACGGCCATGTCTATGTTTCCGGTCAGGATATCGAAGGCGTCAGAAGAGCCATCGGCATCATCAAGACCATCGTCACCGATCCGGAAGTCGGTTCCATGTACTATGGTAAAGTAACACGGATCCTCCCGATCGGCGCAAAGGTCGAGATCGCTCCCGGCAAGGAAGGGCTTGTCCATATCAGCAAACTTGACGATCACCGCGTTGAGCGGACAGAAGATGTCGTCAGCGTGGGCGATGTGATCCCGGTCAAGGTCATCAAGATCAGCGACAAGGGTATCGACCTTTCCAGAAAAGATGCAATAGCGGCGATCAAAGCGGCAAGAAACGCTCAATAACGGATCAACGAGGGGAGCCGCGGCTCCCCTTTTCTGCATAGGAGGAAGGAAAAATGTTTAACGAGAAGTTGGCACTGCTGAACGATTTCTATGAGTACACAATGGCAAACGGCTTCCGGGAAGCGGGAATCGGCGACAAGATCGTCTATTTCGACATGTTTTTCCGTACCGTTCCGGACGGCGCCGGTTTTGCGATCGCCTGCGGTCTACATGAACTGGTGGACTATCTCGAGAATCTTCATTTCGATGATGACGATATCAAGTTCCTTCGGAGCAAAAATTGCTTCTCCGAGTCCTGGCTGGAGTCCCTGAGGAACTTCAAGTTCTCCGGAGACATCTGGGCAGTTCCGGAAGGAACCGTCGTCTTCAAAAACGAACCACTGGTCACCGTGCGCGCAAGAGCGGAAGAAGCGCAGATCCTGGAGACGTTCCTGCTGCTGTGCCTGAACCATCAGACACTGATCGCAACGAAAGCCAACCGGATCGTCCGCGCTGCTGAAGGACGTCCCGTCATGGAATTCGGCGCACGCCGTGCGCAGGGCGCATCCGCTGCCTACCTCGGAGCGAGAGCCGCGTATGTCGCAGGCGTTGCCGGAACCAGCTGCACACTGACCGACAAACTGTACGGCGCACCTGCGCTGGGAACGATGGCACACAGCTGGGTCCAGATCTTCGACGATGAATACACCGCGTTCAAAACCTACTGCGAACTTTATCCCAATAACGCGACGCTGCTGGTCGACACCTACAACGTCCTGAAGAGCGGTGTTCCGAACGCAATCAAGGTCTTCAAGGAAGTGCTCTGGCCGAAGGGCATTCATAAATGCGGCGTCCGCATCGACTCCGGAGACCTCAGTTACCTGACCAGAAAGACCAGAGAAATGCTGGATGAAGCCGGTCTGCAGGAGTGCAAGATCGTTGTCAGCAACAGTCTGGATGAATATCTGATCCGCGATCTGATCCGTCAGGGCGGATTTGCGGACAGTTTCGGTGTCGGCGAGCGGCTGATCACCGCCAAGAGCGACCCTGTTCTCGGCGGCGTGTATAAACTCGTCGCAGTCGAGGATGAGAACGGAAAAGTCATCCCGAAGATCAAAGTCAGCGAGAATGTGGAGAAGATCACAACACCTCATTTCAAGAAGATCTACCGTCTGTATGAACGGAAGACCGGCAAAGCGATCGCAGATCAGCTCTGTGTTTACGACGAGACCATCGACGATACACAGCCGCTGGAGATCTTCGACCCCTATGCCGTATGGAAACGCAAGGTCGTGGAGGACTTCACCGCCAGAGAGCTGATGGTCCGGGTATACGAGAACGGCCGACTGGTCTATGACCTGCCTACCGTAGAGGAGAGCAGAGCATACTGCGTGCGTGAAGTAGACTCCCTGTGGGATGAGGTCAAACGTTTCGAGCATCCGCACGGATATTATGTGGATCTTTCCCAGAAACTGTACGACATCAAGAATACCCTGCTGATGGAAAGCCGCGGCTGAGATCCTGTTCCGACAATAAAAATGGAGCACATTCCTGCTGGCATAATGGTCAGAAGAATGTGCTCTTCTGTTAATAATGATCCGGAAGAAACCTGATAACCAAAGGATTCAGAAAGAAATATGAGTAAATATGACCTCGTTCTGTTCGACTGCGACGGAACACTGTACAACACATACCCCGGTGTGCGGGCAAATTACGAAAACACTCTCAGCATGTTGGGACTACCTCCGATGCCGGAGGACTATGATTGGAACCGATGCATAGGACCGCTTCTGGAGTACTCGCTCAGTGTGGAACTCGGCGTGCCGGAAGAGAGGCTGGAAGAAGCCAAAAGAATGTACCGCTCCACCTATCCCAGGATTGGGATCGAGGGAAGTGAACTGTATGATGGAATGATGGAATGCGTGGAGCGCCTGATTGCCGGCGGGGTAAAGGTCGGCGTCGCCAGCAGCAAGACGCAGACCAATCTGGACGCCACGCTTGCGAAAGACGGAATCACGGACCTGTTTACCTGCGTGGTTGGTCCGACACCGGAGATCCGGTACACCAAGGCCGAGACGATCCTGATCTCCGCGGAACGGACAGGTATCCCGAAAGAACGGATCCTTCTGGTGGGCGATACGAGATTTGACGCCATCGGCGCAAAAGATGCGGGCGTGGATTTCTTTGCGGCACTCTGGGGATTCGGAAAAGAAGCGGAATTCGACGAGTACCCGCTCGTATGCAAGGGCAATATCCCGACAGACGTAGCGGACTTTGTTCTGACGTAAATCGGAGTATCGGAGGGAAAACGGAAAAACACAGACCGGGGAACCGGAAGGAACAGGGAATGAGCGGTAAGAAAAGAGAGATACGGTTTGATTTCATTCGGGTGACGGCGATGCTGGCAGTCGTTCTTTTCCATATGCTCGGACATATCTCCGCAGAACCCTATGGTGCGAAATGGTGGATCAAGAGCAGTCTTACGCTTCTCTTCTCCGCCAGCAACGGGCTGTACTTCCTGCTCAGTGGCAAGTTCAATCTGGCAGAAAAGAACAGTTCCGAACCCCTCAGGTTCTACATCAGAAGATCCGTTACAGTTATTCTGCCTTTTCTGATCTGTTCCTGGATCTGCTATCTGGCAGAGACGTATATGGTGGGAACGGAAGGGTCGTATGTAATGGAACTGATCCGGATCTATCCCTCGACGCATTACTGGTTCGTTTACGAACTGGCGGGGCTTCTTTTCTGGACACCGTTTTTTGCTAGGGCGGTAAAAGATATCCGCCTGCGGGATGCTGCGGTTCTCACGCTCGGCGTACTGGCCGCGCAGTGTCTGTTTGTCCTCCTAAAGGATCTCGGCATCTATCCGGGATACGAAATGCCGCTGATGGGATGGCCGCTGTTCTATTTCGTCGGAGGATTTGCCGACAGAGTCCCTGAAAAATGGCAGAAACGCGTGATCGCGGCCGGGTTCGTTTCCCTCTTTCTGTCTTTGTTCCAGATGAGACTGCTGCCGGACGCAAGCCACGGTCTGCAGGATCTTTCTCCCAGATATTTTCTGCTTGCACTGGCGCTGTACTACCTGCTGCAGAAGGTTCCGGTCAAGGGCAGGACGGAGAAGGCGGTTTCGGCATTGTCACGGAACAGCTATTATGTATATCTGTTTCACAATACGGTCATCACGATGATGTTCTCGGAAACGCTGGGAATCTACGATTGTCTGATGCCGAAGACAGGCACCGTGATGTATCTGATCCTGACTGTTTTTCTCAGCATCGCCGTATCCTGTCTCCTGGGGACAGTCGTCCGGAAGATCCTCGATCTGATTCCGGTCAGATGAGAAAAAACCGTTTCCTTGCTTTGATATCTCCGTTGTATTGCGCATACCAATATGGTTTGGTAAAATGGTCGCGGAGCAGAGAACGTGGCAGAAACGCTTTCGGATTCAACACTTAGAAAGGTTAAATTGATACCAGATGAAAATCGTTGTTGTCGGTGCAGGCTATGTCGGTCTGTCTATCGCGACTCTCTTATCTCAATACCATACCGTTACGCTGCTTGAGATCTCCCCTGAACGGGTGGATCAGATCAACCGCAGAGAAGTGCCGATCCACGACCCTGGCATTGAGGAGTTCTTCAGGGATCGTAAGCTGGATCTGACAGCGACCGGAAATCCGGAACAGGCATACGACGGTGCCGCACTGGTGTTCATCGCCGTTCCGACGAATTATGATCCGGATACCCGTCAGTTTGACCTCTCCGCACTGAACAGTGTTTTCCGTTCCATGTCGAAAGTCCGCGATCTGTCTTCGCAGGAGACCTGCCCTCTGATCGTGATCAAGTCTACGATTCCGGTCGGCTATACAAAGGAGGCGAAAGAAACTTTCGGTATTGCCAGACTCCTGTTCTGCCCCGAATTTCTCCGGGAGACACATGCGCTGGAAGACACGAGGCTGCCTTCCAGAGTCGTGGTGGGATACACGGAATCCGATCCGAATGCAAAAAGAGACGCCGAACTGCTGGCGCAGATTCTGGTTGACGCTTCGGAGAAGAAAGACGCGCCGGTGTGCCTGATGGGGCTCGAGGAATCCGAGGCCGTCAAACTGTTTGCCAATACGTATCTTGCCCTGCGCGTCGCGTTCTTCAACGAAATGGACAGTTTCGCGGAGACCCGCGGGCTGAATACGAGGGAGATCATACGGGGCGTGTGTACCGATCCCCGCATCGGCAGGCACTACAACAACCCTTCCTTCGGGTACGGCGGATACTGCCTGCCCAAAGACACAAAGCAGCTGCTGGATCACTTTGAGGGAATCCCAAACGATCTGATCCGTGCCGTTGTCGCCGCCAACCAGACAAGGAAAGAATTCGTAACGGATCAGATCCGGTCGTTTGCACAAAGTTCCTGTCCGGCAGGGAAGGAACCGCTGATCGGCGTCTACCGGCTGTCCATGAAGAAGGGGAGCGACAACCACCGCAGCAGCAGTATCCTCGATGTTGCCGCAATGCTTGCGGAAAGCGGTCTCGATCTTCAGGTATATGATCCGCCGCTTGGAGATGCCGATATATTTGAAGGGATCCCGGTCTGCCATAGTCTGGAACAATTCCTGGAGACGAGCACCTGTATCATCGCCAACCGTTTCGACAAAGAACTGGAAAACGTGAAAGGTAAAGTCTACACCAGAGACCTGTTCCTGGAAGACTGATCGTACTATCATTCAGACACCGCTGCGGCGGTGTCTTTTTGTTTAACTGCAGAAGTCAAGTGTCTTGTGGTAGGATGGTATTAATCGGGCGGAGATTATCCTTGCCCGGAAAGGCAGGCAGAACAATGTTAAGAATCGGATCCATCGTCTGGGGCGTTCAGGATATTCCCCGCGCAGTGGAATTCTGGACGAAAGCACTCGATTACGTGCAGAAAGGAGAGCAGGCGGATGACTGGGCAATGCTGGTGCCGAAAGATGGGGAAGGTATCCAGTTATCCCTTGCTAAAGTCACATCGCCGAAGGCCAGGAGGCACCATATGGATCTGTTCGCAGTGGACAGAGAAGCGGAAGTAGAAAGACTTCTCTCACTCGGCGCTACCCGGAAGCCATGGAATTACGAGCCGGATGCCGATTATGTCGTGCTTCAGGATCCGGACGGAAATCCATTCTGCGTGGTGCAGGTCTGAAGAACGTTCAGGAGCGCATCCTGAATTCCCTGCAGCGAATGTTATGAAATAACAGAGGCGTCATCCTTGCCGGGATGACGCCTCTGTCTGTTTGTGTATAATGCTCCATCGTTTATCCGTCGGAATCATGCTGTCCGTACAGATCGGGCAGCAGATAACGCTCGCCGAAAACCGTGTCATACTGGATCAGCATGCGGATATCATAATCTTTCTGCTGGTCGGCTGTCTTGGAGAAGACAACCGTGTCTTCGTTCGTGATCAGATAGTTGGATGTGACACCGCGATAGGAATCGACACCGGAAGCAAAGTAGGTCCAATAAGCCGGGCGGTTCACCCCATATGCGGTCAGCGCATCGACCAGCAGTTCGTTTGGCGCGCAGAGCCCGAAAGTGGTGCCTGCGTTTTCGGTTTCGAAATTTGCCCAGACGATATAGGGCGTCGTGTGCAGTTTCAGAAAATCCTTCTTACTGCTGTAATTATCGTAGAAATCGGTATGGTGGAGCACGTCGCCGAGTTCCTCGCTCTCATAGATGGAGGTCTGATGGTCTCCGTATGCCAGAAGGATCACTTTGCGGTCCACGGTCCGGAAGTAATCGGTCAGGATCTTCAGCGCCTGATCTGTCCATTTCAGCGCAGTGCAGAACCGGCGCATGACGAACTGATCCGGGACAGTGAGACTGTCACTGGTCAGCGTGACCAACTCGCCGTTGGAAAACCGGTCATCCTGCATGGGAAGATGGTTCTGCATGGAAAGGCCATGGATGAGGATCGGTGATCCGTCACTCAGGGATTCCTCATAAAGTTCGATCATCTTGCGGGCGCAGGCGGGATCGCTGATCCATGGTCCGCACATTTCCGGATCTTCGAAACTGTCGCTGAAATACAAATCCTGGAAGCCAAGCATCCGATAAGCGTTTGGCCGGTTGTAAAGGTCGCTGGTATAGGCATGCAGCGCAATGGTGTGATAACCCGCCTCTGCAACGTAATTCACGATCCCGGGGAATCCGGTATAAAGCCCGTTGTTGAACGGCGTCGTCGTGGTACTGGCATCATCTGAAGAAAAACCGGTCAGGACTTCATACTCGATGTTGGCAGTACCTCCACCGTATTTGGGGGAGACCATGAGACCGGTTACGCCCTCCTCCGCCAGGCGGTGATAATTTTCAAATACGTCCTCATCCAGCCGGATGTCGTAGTTGTCCACGAACTGCCAGCTTTCGATCTGGAACACGATGATGTCCACCGACTCTCCAAAACCGTCATATCCGCGGATCGTTTCGCCGATCCGCGCCATCTCTTTTGCGGAATATCCGTTCGGCGCCTTAGGCATGAGTATGCCGATCTGAGCGAAAAATTCCGGAAAGAACCCGTTCATATAGTAGATATCTCCGATGTTGACGGAGGAACGTCTTCCCCATTTGTTCAGAATAGATTCATCCATCAGGATGTAGGAAAAATAGAGATAGCAGAAAACAAGGGAAATCAGCGCAAGCAGGGCGAACAGTACCGTCCAGAATGCACGGCGGGACTCCGGTTTCCGGATGGCAAAGGGCAGGGAGATCAGGGACAGTCCGATGATGGCCATCAGCACCTGAAGCATCCCGTCGGGAAAAACGACATGGAAACCCTCTTTCACGGCGATCGCTGCATCCGAGACCTGCTCCAGATCGGAGGGCAGAAACGGTGTTCCGCGGTAAAAGACCATATTATAATTGGCGACGCCGAAGACTAAAGCAGCCAGCGGCAGCAGGAATGAGGGGACCGCAGGTGTACGGAACAGGAAAAGCAGAGCGAAGAAAAGCAGGATAAAGACCGGACATGCGTAACGGAAGGTGACGAACCGCAGGCCGACATATTCCAAAGCGCCTGCATTGAATCCGCCGAACTTGAGCAGATCCGGGATGGAAACACAGAAATAGGAAATGACCACCGAAAGGAGACACCAGACGGTGATCAGGAGAAAAGGTCTGTTTTTCTTTTTCTTTTCAGTCATGCGGGGACGAACCGTCGTTCAGGCAGGAAGACATGGATGCAATCAGTTGTTCCAGTTCTTCCGGTGAGACGCGGGCTTTCTTGTTGTAGTTGATCATACGCTCTACAGTATCGGTCAGTTTTTTCCCGAGGAAGTCGAACCAGTGCGGATCGATATGCAGGAAGCGCATGACAGAGAAGATCCAGAGCGCGATGAATTTGATCAGGTTGAAATGGGGGCGGTATCCTTCGGAGAAAGGGTGATCTCTGGGCGGATCCCGATAGACTTCCTCCAGCAGATCGCAGATCCGCCGGTAGGACGGATAGCCTTCAACCACATCGTAGTGCTGCTTCAGACGTTCCACATCAATGGGGAAGGAATTGCCGGGATGAGACAGGTACGCATTCAGTTTCTCGTAGCTGTCCGCAGCGTCGACCCCTTCATAGATGACGGGATCATAATCGTCGTAGAGCGGTTCAGGCCTGATCACGACGCAGGATTTTCCCGCGTAGTAGATCTCGGCGATAGAGGTGCTCATCCAGGTCCCGATCAGGTCGCAGACCCGGACCCACTGTTTGACGGTATAGTCGGTGATCACGTGAAAGGACGGATGTTTCTTCCGCATCGCTTCCAGCGGCGGGCTGTCCCATTCGCTGGGGTGCGGCCGGTATATCAATTCGATCTCCGGATGCTCGTCCAGGAGGCGGTCGAACCATTCCAGTGTCACACGCATGGAGCGGTTTCCCACTGCTTTGAATCCGGTGAAATCCAAATCGGTCATCGCATTGAGTTCCTCGATCTCCTTGTCGTCCATCTGGGCACAGGAGAAGGAACTGATGTAGCAGAACCACTTTTTATCTGAATTGAGACCGAATTGCCCGGCGAGTTCATCTCTCGTTCTGAAGAGGCGGTCGAACTGAGGGAGGAAAAAGTCAAGATGGATCGCACCGGTCACCACCGCGTTCTTCTGCGGAACACCGTTGCGGACGATGCGGTCCCGTGCGGCGTTGCCCCAGCAGATGTGGGTGCATTTTGCAGCGTTCTCATTCAGATTGTAGAAATTGCTCTCTTCCTGTTCTCTGCTGAGGACTTCCTCCCAGTGGAGATTCACGACCTTGTCCAGTTTCCCGACGTTGTTATAAACGAAAGAGTTCAGCGTCTCATTGTCATACATGGCAGAAGTCACAATGACTTTCGGCTTTTTCCAGAAGAAATATTTCAGCTTTTTCCGGTCCATCAACTGGAACAGCTCGACCGAATATCCCCTGCGGCGGAGCTCCGCCATCAGAAGGGCATCGCAGTCGAGTTCCCGGACGATATGTTCATATAGGATCAGAAAATCCAGTGCCATCCGCATCAGCCTCTTTTGGAGAAGATATCTCTGTCGGCGACCAGTCCCTGCTGTCCGCCGCGGTAGCGCAGTTCCTCACCGTCGATGGCTTTCATCTCAAATGATTCCAGAGAAGCACCGAGATACTCCTCTGCGGAGCGCTCCGTGATGGTGAAGACCGCGGTATCATTGTCGACGGTGAAAGAACCCCTGACAGTCACTTTCCCGGATGAGGAAAGGGAATCAAAGGTCAGCACAAAACTGCCGTCGTCGGAACATGCCAGAGTGGAGATTCTGTCTTCCCAGGACGGGTCATCGGTCCCGCTATGCTCCAGCGCCGACCAGCTGCAGTAGAAAGAACCGACAAATGGGGAATCCTTGATCGAGCTTCCTTCGTGGGTATAGATCTCAGGAAGCGGAACGAGCACGTCATCATCCGGCTGCTCCGTTTCGGATGTGCCGCATCCGGAAAGGATCAAAACCAGGAGTAGAAAAATGCTCATCAATCGGGTCATTTTCATGTAAGTGCCTCCCACAGGACTGATGATCCTGTATAGGGTATTATACCAAATCCGCCTTGGCGCGGAAAGCGGGCGGTTGTAAAAGGTGAACAATATTGTATAATTAAGGGTACTTGAGCAACACGAAGAGGATATTTCATGAAGACAAAACAAACGATCGCT
>CAMKDB010000019.1 GCA_946411155.1 uncultured Faecalibacterium sp. | reverse complement strand
ATTGGCAGGTACCCAGAAGAATGGTACAATCTGGTTGCAGAACGCAAGGAATGATTCAGGGAGGGGCAGGTCCTTTGGAAATCATACAAAAAACAGATCTGCTTATACAGACTGGAACCGATGTGCGGCCATGGGACCGAAGATCTGAACATGGACCTTTTGATATCATCGGTGATGTCCACGGCTGTTGCTATGAACTGGAGAAACTGCTGAAAAATATGGGATATCTTCGTTGCGAAGACGGGATTTTCCGTCATCCCAAGGGCAGAAAGGCTGTGTTCTGCGGAGATCTCGTGGACCGTGGCAGCCGGAATGTGGATGTGCTCAGAATAGTATCGGATATGGTCCGGACTGACGGAGCACTGGCAGTCATAGGAAACCACGATGACAAACTGCTCCGTTTTCTGAAAGGAAATCCTATACAGGTCGCTCATGGACTGGAAGGCACATACGGTGAGATCAAAGTTCTGACACAGGAAGAAAAACAACTTCTGCGTGATTTTCTGGATAGTCTGCCGGATTATCTTGTCCTGGATGAAGGAAAGCTGGTGGTCGTCCATGCCGGTATCCGCGAGGATCTCATCGGAACGGAAGGAAAAGAGACAAGACGGTTTTGCATGCACGGAGAAACGAATGGAGAATACGATGATTTTGATCACCCTGTGCGGCTGGACTGGACTTCACATTATACCGGAAATGCGACGGTTGTTTACGGGCACTGTCCTTGGATGAGGATGCGGGTAGTGGGAAACACCTACGGGGTAGACACCGGAGTTGTTTTCGGAAATCGCCTGACAGCGCTCCGTTATCCGGAAATGAGGGAAGTCAGTACCAAAGCGAAAAAACCGTACTATAAAGTTCGTAGAAACGGATAAAGCCGGCTGAGAAGCCGGCTTTATCCGTTTTGTTACAGAACGGTTGGTTCCTCGTCAGGAACATTTCTGGCGAGAGCTACATTCTTGAACTCTTTCTCACCGGTTACGTCCCGCAGAATATTGACCCAGGAAGGAAGACTTACAGATTCGTTTTCGCTGGAGATCTCGACCTCGAGTACGGCCTGATGTCTCCAGAAAGGATAAATGTCGATTTCCATCAGATGATGCCCATAAGGAATCCGGTATCGGACCTTGCGGATCGTACGAAGATCGGGATCTTTCTGCTGGAGCAATTCCGTATAGACATCGGGAGTGATTTGTTCCTCATGTTCTTCCGCAGTCTGGCGTGATACGCGTTTTTTCACTGTATGGTAGTACCTGGTCTCACCGTTTTCAGTCCAAAGACGTAAGCGGGATGTGCAGGAACCGTCTGTGAGGAGATAGTCCTGAACGATATCGACTCTGGAGCATCCCGGCTGCTGAATGAGCACCGATTCGTCCGGATAACGGATGAGATATTTATACTCAATCTCCAGCGGTGTTCCGGTCATGTGATTTTTTCTCCTTTGTACAGGCATTCATAGAAAGCGGGGAAAAAGCCGGCGGCACGGGACAGTTCCGCCGTTTCATCGACCGGATACTCGACGCGGCAGATCCGAATCTTTCCTGAATCGTCAAGAACAGCAAATGACGCCTGGGGATTTCCGTCTCTCGGCTGCCCTACTGCACCGGGGTTGCAGTAAACAAGCCCATTTTCAGCCCAGATTACAGGAATATGCGTGTGTCCGGAAAGAAATAGTCCGGTCTCGGTGTCAAGCGGGAAGGGTGGCGAGAGCAGATACTGATCCACAGGATCCTCCGGGCCGCCGTGACAGGCAAAGAATGATTCTGTCCGTATTGTGAGCGCGCTTTCCGAAAGCCAGATGAGATTATCCTCGGTGATCACACTGCGCTGGTAGGCAATGGCGAGATCTACGCTGCGTGATCTGCCGCAGCTCTGACCTGTGAGCAGGTAACGGTCATGATTGCCCATCAGATTCGGGATACTCCGTTCCCGAAGCAACTCACAGCACTCGTTGACAGCAGGATAGTATCCGGCAACGTCACCGAGGCTATAGATCGATTTGCAGCCCATGCTGTCCAGTTCCCGAAGAACGGCACGCAGTGCTGCGGCATTTCCGTGTATGTCAGAGAGAAATCCGATCATTTGACGATCCAGTCAACGATATAGCGCATGGCACGCCCGGATGCCGCGGGATGCGGAACCGGGTCTTTGTGCTCCAGGTAATAGGTGATACACATCTCAGACTCATTGAATCCGAATTTCGCCCGAATGGAAGTTGAAGCGGAGACTCGGGGATTGATCTCCAGAAGTTTTGCTTCCCCGTTTTCAAGGCGGAACTGATAGTTGGAAGGACCGACAGGCTTCAGTACTGCGGTCAAATCCGCTACTGCGCGGCGAAGAGCGGGTACGTCAGTAACAACTGCCTTATCTGTTGCACCGGCTTGACTGAGAACGCGGCGAAGCTGGATTTCCCCGAAGGAACCGCCCTTTCCGTCACCGAAAAGGCCGACAGTATATTCTGCCTCGGGAGTTCCGGTGATGCGCTGCGCCATGAATGCGTCTCCCATTTTCTTGCCGTAGAAGAGGAAATCTTCTTCGCAGTCAACAGCATGGATTCCTTTTGAAGCTCTTCCGTCCCGCGGTTTCAGCAGGAACGGTACGCCAAAACGTCTGGATAGCGAATCATAGTCTCCTTCAATCGCAGAGTCGATCGCATATTTTCCGAGGCCGTTCTCCAGAAGCCACTGATAGGTCTGCCATTTATCATTGCAGATCTCGGTAATATCCGGAGGGTTGACGGCAAGTTTATCCCGGTATCCGTCCAACTGTTTCCCGGCGCGTGCAACTACGAGCAGTTCCTGCTCAATGCCAAAAAGTACCAGATCGATCTGATAGCGGTCGATGGTCTCTTTCAGAAAGTCGATATATCCGGGATCCGCTGCCGGTGTTGCCCGGACGAATGCGTCGCAGAAATACTGACCGACAGCGTCCTCAAAGATATCCGTGCCTAAGATGAAACAGTCATAACGGCTGTTGCGCAGTGATTCCACCATGCCGTAGCCGACGACGGCTCCGACAGCGGTCACCATGATCCTGTACTGGCGCATGGATGCCTCCACATGTAAAAATCTGTGTACATTCTCACATCTTTGAAACACAAAGTCAACGAAACACGACATCGGAGTTTCCAGTTTCACTCAGAAGGATGTATAATGATTTCGCAAAGAAACAGAAGGGGATTGAAGCATGACTGTATCTGTAGTCATACCTTGCTACCGGTCGGAGAAGACGATCACCACGGTAGTGGAAGAAATCAGAGAAACTGTTGCGAAGAGAGAAGGATGGGATTACCAGATTGTTCTGGTCAATGACTGTTCTCCGGATGACACCTTTTCAGTGATCCGTTCACTTTGTGAGTCGGACAGAAAAATCGTAGGAGTTGACATGTCCCGCAACTTCGGACAGGAGACCGCGATCGTCGCCGGACTCAGTTACGCTGTCGGGGATGCAGTTGTCGTGATGGACGACGACGGCCAGCATCCGACTGCCCAGATGTGGAAACTCATTGACAAAATGCAGGAGGGATACGACATCGTCTATGCTGCTTTCCCTCACAAACATCACAGCCTTTTCAAAAGGGTCACCAGTTCCCTGCATGGAATCATCAATGAGTGGATCGGATGCAAACCAAAGGGTATCATTCTCTCCAGTTTCTGGTGCCTGAGCCCTTTCTGCGCAAAGGAACTGTCCCGTTATCACAGCCCGTTCACGTCCCGCGGCGGATATCTCATGCGGATCACGCAGAAATTTGCCAACGTTGAGATTGATGAGCATCGTGACCGCCTGGCGGGTACTTCAGGCTATAATCTGAAGAAAATGCTGGAACTGTGGTTTTCCAATTTCACAAACTTTTCCATCGTCCCGATCCGAGCAATGGCGCGGATCGGATGGTTTATCGCTGCAGCGGGTTTTCTCTTTGGACTGTTTCTCATCATCCGGAAACTTGTGGATCCCTCTGTCGCTATTGGATATACTTCGATCATGTCCGTTATCCTGTTTATCGGGGGAATCATAATGGCGATGATCGGATTCATTGGAGAATATGTCGGACGTACTTATATGACGGTCAGCGGAATGCCGCAGTTTATTGTGCGGCAGGAACTGAACGCGCCACCCAGAGAGCGCTGATTTTTCACAAAAAAATGCATCGGGTTCCGGAAAAGGTACCCGATGCATTTTTATTTGTTTAGGAAAGGTTTCAGAAGAGGGAAGCCGAACAGTACGAGGCATCCGCACGCCCAGAAAAGATTCACTGCGGCAGAAGCATAGAAATAGATCAGCATACCTGCACAGACTGATGCACTGGATATCGCCAGTGTCTTCAGCGGGAGTCGGTAACCGATCTTCCTGTGCAGAGAGATACTCTTCAGAAGCGCATCAAAAGCAAAACTCACAGAGATTGCGATGCTTGCTCCTGAGATTCCGAATGAACGGATGCAGGGATAGCAGATTGCCAGATTGAAGACACAGGAAATCAGAGATGTCAATGTGCTGGATTTTGTTTCATGCAAGGCATAGTAGATATTACCCAGAAACAGTGAAAAACCGGACAGTGCCGCAGCAAGGATCGCAAAGGGAATAACAAGGGAAGCGCTGAGATATTCTCCTGTAAAAAGATAGGGAAAGACCAATTTGACTGCAGGCATCAGCATGAGGATTCCGAGACAGAGAAACCTAAAATACAGATCAGAGGCGGTAGTGTAGAAAACACCTTCGTCATCGGATTCGTGGCGGAATGCAATATCCTGCCAGGCATATGTGAAGACCTGTACCGCAAATGTGATCAGACTAGCGAGGCGCTCCGCAACGGCATAGATCCCGCTTGCATTCAGGTCCAAAAGATGTCCCATCAAAACTTTGTCCAGAGAGTTAAGGACCCAGAAGGCGGCTGCGCCGATACCCATGGGGAGCGTGAAACGCAGCATCTCGCCGGTCAGTTTGCGGTCTGCGGAAGCGGAAAGAGCTCTTCGCAGAACAGCGACTCGGATCTCCAGATACAGACACTGAGCAACGGCGCCGAATGCGGCGGAGAGGTAAAGCGCACGGATTCCCCACTGTAGAGCGCCAATCATATACAGATCGGAAACACCCATTACTATACTACCGATCAGCCCGGAAACAGCGAAATCCAGATCGCGGCGGAAACCTCTGGCTGAAAACGTATAGAAACTGACAAGATTCTGAGTTATTCCATAGAATACGGTTTCCGGAAGATAAGACGGAGCCAGAAGCAGCCCAAGAAGAACGGCAATCGCGCCGTATGCCAGACAAGAAAAGGAAAAGATGGATAAGCCGCTTTGAACGATATGATTCTGGGCAGAAGGTTCTTCACGCTCATACAGGAACCGCATCGTTGTGATCCAGATGTCAAAGAACAGCAAATAGCTGAACATCGTCGCATAACTGACTGACAGATCGTAATAACCGTATTCCGATGTGCCGATGTGAGCAGTGTTATAAGAAAGCAGAAAGAAAACGACCACTTTCGGCAGGATCACTCCGATGGAGAGAATGCCGGTGGACTTGAGAAATCTGCGGATGTACTCGAGGCCGTTCTTCATCGATCGATCTTTTCCAGCGCGCTGTGATAGAGGCGTGCGAGATGGCTTGCGACTTTTTCTTTTGTGAATCCGCTGGCCAGTATTGCGGGCAGACCGTCGTATCGGTTCCGGCTGTGAACAATGTCCAGTCCGTCCGACCACAGGACTGCCGATGCCTGCGGAGACAGCCAGATTGCATTATGCTGCACATCGGCCGCTTTGGAGACGGCTTCGGAGAGCAAACAGGGAAGGCCGTTCGTCTCAGCCTCAAGTGCTGCGGTGCCGAAGCCCTCATAAACCGAAGGCAGCACATAAGCATCGCTGGCAGAGAGAACTGCTCCGATATCAGGAACGGTACCGAGAAAATGAACACAATGGTCAACGCCTAGTTCGTCCGCCTGACGCTGTAATGCGCCGCGATCCGGACCATCGCCTGCGAGAAGAAGTTCGGAATCAGGGCGTTTCTGGTGATAGCGAGCAAATGCGGCTATCAGCAGCTTCTGATTCTTCTGTTCAGAAAGCCTGCCGGTGCAGCAGAAGACAAAAGAATCGCCCAGACCGAGTTCTGCACGAAGGGCATTGCGCTTCTCTTCTGAATATAAAAATCTTTCCACGTTGACCGGATTCTTAATGATGGTAAACGGCTCGCCGTCATTGTACAGCCATTTCCCAGCATCCTCGGAACATGCAAACCGAAGCGTCGGTGCGTCGGCATAGTCTTCTTTGCGGGAAATATGGATTTCTTTTTTCAGGTACTTAGCCAACCGGCTGCCTTCGAAACCTGCATTGTGGCAGTGGGCTATGCGCACCGGAACACGTTCCTGCTTTGCAACTTCCAGCATTTTCAGTTCCAGAGACGTGCTGCAATGCAGATGAACGATATCCGGACGGTGCTTCTTGAGATAGAAACGAAACGCCAGACAAGCCGCAGGAAGATCCACGATTCCGTGTGCCCTTCTCTTGCACAGCGTATGGATGCCGACACCGGCATTGCGTATTTCTTCATCAAAAATTGAGCCGCGATTATCCCAGACAACGATCGTCTGGTCAAAATCGTCGGTCAGTTCCTGTGTGATGCTGCTGAGAAAACTGGATACACCGGAGGAGATCCAGGAATAGGTAAAATGGACGAGTTTCAGTTTGCTGGACATGAAGGCCTCCTGCGGACCGGTCAGGTCCCCAATAATTACCGAAGCATTTCTCTGACTGCGGATGCAATACCCGCAGCGTCATATCCGTAATAGCGGTACAGATCTTCCGGATAACCGAGACTGGAGAATTCATCGCTTGGAGCGCCGAGACGACGGAAACGGCAGGGGATTCCTGCTTCCATCAGTGTTTCTGCGGCAACAGAGCCCAGACCGCCATGGATGCCGTGATCTTCCACAGTAACCATGATCCGACATTTTTGCCCTGTTTCGCAAAGAAGCTGTTTGTCAAAAGGTTTGACGGAATGCATATCAACGAGACGAACGGATAATCCTTCGCGCTCCAGGATTTCGCATGCGCGAAGACCGTTATAAACACCGATACCGTCTGCGACGATCGCAGCGTCGGAACCCTCCCGGACGACGATCCCTTTGCCGATAGAGAAAGGATAGTCATCGTCCTCATAGACCAAAGGTTCCTGTCCTCTGGCCAGCCGGATATACATTGGACTGTCCATTTCCAAGAAAGCATCGATTGCCCGAAGTCCCTGGTTTGCATCGGCGGGTACTTCCATAGTCATGCCCGGGATCGATGCCATGATGGCACTGTCCATCAGGGTGTAATGGGTGGGACCTCCGCCGGAAGTCAGACCGCCATGCGTGCCGATCACGCAGACCGGAAGTTTGTTGTATGCCAAATCTGTATGGATCATGTCGGTCGCCCGAAGAGAGAGGAAAGGACCAAAAGCCATACAGAAGACTCTCTTTCCTGCAAGCGCTAGGCCAGCCGACGTTCCAATCATATTCTGTTCGGCGATACCTACATCGATGCAGCGGTCCGGAAAACGTGCAAGAATCATACCGGTAGAGTTGTCCGGGCGCGCTGCATCAGAGAAGACAAACCAGACGTCCGGGTTTTCTTCCATGATATTCATGATCTTGAAGGGAAAGGTAACGCGGGCATTTCCGGTTTTTTTAGCGGAAGCATCGTAAGTTTTGGGTGAACTCATTTTGTCTCCTCCTCTCCGTTGAGGCACCGCATCGCGCGATCATACGTTTCTTTGTTCAGGGCAGCGACATGGTACAGAGGATTGTCTTCCATGAAATCAACGCCTTTTCCTTTTACGGTACTGGAGATCAGTGCCAGCGGTTTTCTGCGGACTGCGGGTTCTCTGGGCGGCAGTGCGGACAAAACGCGCACGACTTCTGCCATGTTATTTCCGTCAAAAGTGACGGCATCCCAGTTGAAAGCACGTAGTTTTGCCTCCAAAGATTCCAGGCGAACGGTTTCTTCCGTGTGCCTGCAGCCTTGAAGATGATTGCGGTCAATGATCAAGAACAAATTCGAAAGCTCGTAATTTGCAGCTGACATCAGAGCTTCCCAGTTACTGCCTTCATCGAGTTCTCCGTCACCGGTGATACAGAAAACGCGCGCATCATTCCCGTCACTTCGCAATGCCATTGCCGTGCCGAATGACAGGGAAAGACCGTGCCCGAGTGAGCCTGTAGAGGCCTCGAACATAGGGAGATAGAGCCTGTTCGGGTGCTGGCCGAAAGCCCCTTCAACTTTGTTGTATCCGTTATAGATGTCCTCAAAGGAGTAGATACCCAGGTCAGCAAAGATGTTGTAAAGCAGACATCCGCTGTGACCTTTGCTCAGAATCAGACGATCCCGGTCAGGGGCGCGGTAGTTATCCGGGTCATACCGCATGAAATGATAATATAGTGCGACAGCAACGTCACACAGCGAAAGTGCGCCGCCCAGATGAGCGGCGCCGGAACGATAGCATGTGGTGATCACATGCTTCCGGATTTCTAGAGCTTTCGCTTCCAGTTGTCTGACAAGTACTTCGTTTTCCATAGTTCCTCAAAGCTGATCAGCCTGGGCGTTCGGGTCATCTCGCCAACCCCAGATATAATATGGCGCATTGGGCCCCTCGTTGAACAGGAGATCCAACACGCTGACATAGTGGTCAAAAGGGTAGACTCTCTGTTTGTATTTCGGATATGCATAATCCATGTAATGAAGTTCGATTTCTGCTTCTCGGAATTTCTCTTCATCCATGAAGGCACGGGATGCAGGCCCGTTCAAAAACCAGTCGCATCCAAGTTTTCGACAAATATTGATTACTTTTTCTCCGTCTTTACTGCCGTGGCAATCCAGATCCGGCCCGTATACGAATTCAGTACTGATTCCCAGCCTACGCGCAATTACCTGCGTCATATAACAGTTCATCTCAGAGAGACTCTCCCACTGATGATCCGTATAGAAGTCTTCAAGCAGATCCGCATAATCGGCAAAGAAGGGTGCCTTGGAGTAGTTCAGAGCCAGTGTCTTTTTGTGCTTAGACTGCCAGTCGGTCGTACGGTCGATCATGGCTTCACAGACCAGCTGGTCGAATTTCCCTTTTGTATTGACTGGGACGGAAAGCCAAACCTCACCGTTTTTGGTCGGAATCTTGTTTCGGCTGCGCCAGTCTTTCTTGGTATACTGGACGTCGTCATAGAACACAAAAACATCCACCCGGTGAATGAGGTCGAAAACGCCTTTCCAGGGGATGTAGTTGGATTGCAGCATCGCAACTTTCTTCACAGGATCGCCGCCTTTCCGAAGAAGGATGCCACCGCGTTGACGATATGGGCAAGATCCTCTTCAGCCATGTTGCTGAAGAGCGGGAGACGCAGAAGCCTTGCCGCGTATTCTTCTGTAAGCGGCAGATCCTCGGCACGGTATCCCTGCGCGATTCCGCACGGTGCGGAATGAAGAGGAATGTAATGGAATACAGCTCCGACTCCCTGCGCACGCAGATAATCCAGCATGCGGTTGCGGTCTTCACCGGAAGGGAGAATCAGGAAATAGCAGTGTGCATTATGCTCTGCATATTCAGGGATAAACGGACGGGCGAACAGTCCATCCTTTTCCAGAGTCTCGAAGCAGGTGTGGTACGTATTCCAGACATGCATACGGCTGTCCATGATTTCGTCGAATCGCTGAAGCTGTCCGTAAAGCAGTGCGGCAAGGATATCAGAGGGCAGGTAGGAACTGCCGCTTCGCTGCCAGCTGTATTTGTCGACTTCGCCGCGGTAGAATTTGCTGCGGTCGGTACCTTTTTCCCGGACGATCTCCGCCGTGTGAAGATCCTTTTCGCGTTTGAAAGTGATTGCACCGCCTTCGCCCATGACATAGTTTTTGGTCTCGTGGAAACTGTAGCAGGCGAAATCCGCGTCGACGCCGCATCCTCTTCCTTTGTAGCGGCTGCCTACGCCCTGGGCCGCGTCCTGAACGATGACGGCGCCGGCTTTGTCGGCAATGGCGCGGAAAGCGTCGATGTCGCAGGGAACGCCGGCATAGTCGATCGGCGCAAGTACCTTAGTGCGGGGCGTTACCAGAGAAGCGGCGCATTCCGGATCCATATTCATCGTTCTGGGATTGATCTCGCAAAACACCAGTTTCGCTCCGCGCAGGAGAAAAGCGTTCGCGGTCGAGGAAAATGTGAAGGAGGGCAGGATGACTTCGTCTCCGGGCTGAAGATCGCAGAGCAGTGCGGCGAGTTCGAGGGCATGAGTACCGGAACTGGTCAGCAGTGCATTGGAAAGGCCTTGCCGCTCGCGGAAGAGTTCCGTTGCTTTTGCGGTGTAAGGGCCATCACCGCACAATTTACCCTGTGCGGCCTCGAACATGTAATTTTTTTCCAACTCCGTAACGGATGGTCTGCAAAAAGGGATCATTTGTGAACTTCCTTCAGTACATAATTTTCCAATATATAGGTAAGTATACAAAAGCCGATGGCAAATAGCAATCTTTCCGATTATGGGATATAATGACATATCAATACTATTTCACCTGGAACAGGAGGCCGGACCGATCATCCGGGAATGGGACATGGAGAAAAAAGAAAAAGGGAAGAGACGCGGGTTCAGCGATGGGGGCAGACTGCTTACGGCTCTCGCGTTCAATCTGCTTGTTGTTCTGATCTGCACATTCTTTTTTGTTCCGGAAGTTATCAACAATGATGACTATATCATCCACTCCATCACGTCCGGAGCATATGGGAAGGCGTCTCCTGAACTTGCTCATACGAATATCCTGTACGGACAGTTTCTGGTCCTGATGCAGACGTGGTTCCCGGGTTTGAACTGGTTTGAACTGATCAACTATACTCTTCTGTTTCTTTCGACTTTTTTCCTGAGCTACTGCATCTGGGACCGCAACCGGTGTGCTGCCGGAGCCGTTCTGGCGGCTGCCTATGTCCTTTTTGTTGGACCTCAGTGCTATCTTCAGCTCCACAACTCCAAAGTGATCCCCTACGTCGCCACTGCGGGTCTTTACGCTGTTCTGTTTGGCTGGGATAGAAAAAAGACGTTATGGTGCCTCTTCGGCGCGCTGTTGTCCTTGGTAGCGGCATTTGTCCGTTTTCACGCGTTCCTTCTCGGTGCGGCATTCGTTTTTGTGTGCTGTATCATCCGCATGTTGGGGCTGCTCGGGGAAAAAGACAAAAAAATGGCGCTCCGAAACGCGGGGCGTATGATCCTGGCGTTTGCGTTCGTGTTTGCGCTGATCTTCGGCACCTATTTCTGGGACCTTCATGTGGAGGCAACGGATGAATCTCTTCGGGATTACAGGCAGTACAATCTGGCGCGCGGTGCGGTCTCCGATTATGATCTTCCGGATTTCTCCGCCAATTATGCCGGGTTTCAGGAAATCGGCATCAGTGAGAACGATCTGCAGGTGATCCGGATATGGGACTTTGCGGATCCGGAAAAGTATCCGGCAGACGTTTTGATGCGCATAGCAGAGCTTCGCGGTGATGCCGGAAAAGAAAACGCCGCCGGCAGGTTTGTCCGTGAGATCCTCTCAGGGATGACCGGAAGCAGTCTCTTTTTCGCCGTTTTTCTGATGACGGCCGTGAATCTGATATTCTCTTCCAGAAAGCAGGGAACTGAGACCTGGATCATTCTCCTTGCATTTCTTTTCTGCCTGTTCTACATGTGTCTCGGCGGCCGTACGACACGCTGGGTGACTGCAGGACTGTGTCTCGCTGCCTTAGCGGTTCTTTTCGGCACGGTTCGCTGGCGGAAGGGAAGTCTGAGTACGGTAGTCAGTGTGATCCTTCTTATATGCGTTGCCGGCCTTGATGTGATCACGGTCCTCCCTCACGCGGGAGACTACTCGACATATTTCAACCGCGGTGCCATGCGGATCTACAGTGATCTCGGAGAACGTCCGGATAATCTTTACCTGATGGATTCCGAGTGCTGTCCCCCGCTGCAGCGGACCGTTCCGACGTTTTCCGCGGTGGAACCGGATTTATGCAGCAATGTGTACGTGCTCGGAGGCTGGGATACGTGTTCCGACGCGAAAGATAGCATTCTGGAACGGTATCACATATTCCGTTCTCCTTACAGGGCACTTCTTGAGAGAAGAAATGTATTCCTCTGCGATATGCACAATGCCTCGGTCATCCTCAAATATCTCCGGGAGAATTATTCCCCGAATGCCTCCATGTCGCTGGTGGAAACCGTGGACGGATACTTTGTGTATGCGTTTACCAACCAGCGCGTCCAAACGGAGGACACTTCCATCGAGATCCTGGACGCTTCCTCCTCCATCGACACTCAGTTCGGCAACTATCTGTATGCGGGGGCGGTTTTTGATACGGAGGTCACTCAGATCGATGCCGTTTATCTGGAACTGGTGGACCGTAACGATGTACGGCATTTGTACAGGGCGTCGATGTTCGAACGGGACGACGGGCATTGCGCGGCCGTCCTTTGGGCGCCGCTGACAGATCTTCCGGATGTATCCGATCTGCGCATCCGTGTCCTGATCGAAGATCGCTTCGATTCCGTTTTTGGAAGCAGATTCTTCGGCGAAGAAGCACCGGATGCGGAAGAGTCGGAACAGGTCTCCGGCTGACAGACATGATAAAAAATCTCCCTGCGGGAGCGGGTGATCCACAGAGACCATCCGGAAGCGCAGGGAGTATTTTTGTGTGTACGGATCATTCCTGACAGAGATGGATGAGAGAAATGGCCATGGACGGGCTGTCATATCCATGTTCGCTCAGCAGGATATGGGCATTGTAATGGAAACTGGTGTGCTCGATCATCCGGAACGATTTGCTCATCAGGTCGACGAGTTCGGCACGCCCTTTCAGAGCGGATTCGTTGCCGGTTGTGATCACGTCCATAAACGCGATCAGGCCGCACAGACTGACGAATTCTTCCGCCTCGTCCTCCCTGGTTTCGGAATACGGGAACTTTTCGTAGAAGAAGTGGTTCACCATCAGGTTTTCCGCAGTCTGATTGAAATCAGGAAACATCCTGCACAGATTCAGATACCGCTGCTGGAACGATTCCCGGCTGATGCCATCGAAGTCATTCAGGGCGTTTTCGCAGTATTCCCTCAAACTTGGACTGATCTCCGCATACAGACGGAGAAATGAGCGCATGACGTCAAGCCGCTCCTCAAACGGAGGCTCCTCGGGATGAATACCACAGATCAGATCCCCGATCGCGGAAAAACTGCCTTTAAAACTGGAACTGCGATCCTGAAGAAGACCGATGCACTGCATGCGCAGCGCCATGCGTTCTGGTTTTTCCACTCCGGTCACCTCCTCGGACAGTTCCGCGGCGGCGAACCGGATCGGATGCGGGCGGTCGATTAGCATTTCGATGATGCGCTCGCAGCTGTTGGAAAGGGTTGCTTCTCCGAGATCTTTCCGGATGCTTCTGGGATACAGTCTGCATATGTGCGGGAGACAATCTTCGCCCAGTTCGAGCTGTAACGCACAAAGGCCGTTTTCAGCACGCATGGGGCATCTGCCGAGCCAGTCATGGTTCAGGACCGCATATCTGTCCGGCGATGCGTCTCTGGGTATATAGAATCCTCTTTGGATCCTGGAACGCAGGTCATCTGAAGTTTCCAGACCGATCAGCCGGAAATACTCATTCTGAGAGATGCTGACATCCCAGCCTTCGCAGCAGCTGTGCCTGCATTCTCCGCATTTACACTGAAAAGAAGTATAAAAATCAGGAACAAGAAACGTTCCCATAAAATCGCCTACTCTCTGGGTTGCGCAAGACAGGCAGGGAGATGAAACGTCCGGAAGCCTGTCGGGAAATCCTGACCGTCAGGATGCTGAAGATCAGACCGATAAAAGGAGAAGCGTCACGCTTCACCGTCGTCGGCCGGATTCGGACAGGATTTCTGCGTTGACCAGCGCGGATTCGATCATCTCAGGTCTGAGAGAATAATCGCTGCTGTATCCTTCTCCCGCCGCACTTTCTTTGTCCTCAAAGATGGGAAGATAATAAATCCCTTTGGACAGAAGTTCACAGGTGCAGCAGGGGTTGAGCCATCTGGCAGGGAAGGATTCGATCAGGACGCTTCCGGGTGTCATAAACAGCGCATTGGCGGTGTTCGCACCGTGGGCAGAGAAAACGATCCTGGCATTCATGAAATAGCGGATCTGTTCTGCGATCGGAAACAGCTCAGGAACAAGTGTCACAAAGCCGTTCCGTTCCAGAATCTCTTCAGCCCCAAGCAGTTTCCGTATTCCCGTCCTCTTGATGTA
Source organism: uncultured Faecalibacterium sp. (assembly GCA_946411155.1). Lineage (GTDB taxonomy): Bacteria > Bacillota > Clostridia > Oscillospirales > Ruminococcaceae > RUG11783. Next base: position 7,839 of record CAMKDB010000019.1, on the reverse strand, counting down.
TAGTTTTTCCGGATAGGTGTCTCCGCTTTCGGGAAGCGAACGCATGACTTTTTCCGCAAATTCACAAAGCAGCGGGGCAGCTTTGCTCCGTTCATTACTGCTTCTGATCAGGTCCGGACGGATCAGTTTTTCGATCTTCCACAGCGCGGTCATGTCCAGATCGTCCGTATATAGTACGCGTTCGGCAGGCACACCTGCCAGAGCCATGAATTCTCGGATGAACTGATCGCCGGGAACGATATAAGTCCCTTTATATCCGTTCTTTTCCATGAGCCAGTACTTATCCAGCGACTCATAGATGAAATGCCAGTAGTTCCGGGAGAAGACGGAAGCGAGCATACAGTACTCTCCCTTGAGCACAAGGGCATGCTCCGGATGCACCGGTTTGAAAAAGTCCGAAAAGTATTCGCGGCTCATTTGATTGCCGAATTTGAAAGCGGCGTTGACGCTTCCATCGGTGTCATAGATCATCGGATACAGCGACCTTGGTGCAAAGAGCATATACTGATCCAGAAATGTGTAGACTTTGTATCCGTCCTGGGAATAAAGAGGATCCGCATCATTCTGACGGCACTGTTCCGGCTGCTTAACAGTGGTAAGGGGATCCAGTGGCATGACCGGGATCTGCATTGACTGAAGGTCTTCCCTGACTTTTTTCATGGCACCCTGGTTGTGGATCGTGATCATGATCTGATCGAACAGTCCTTCCTTATATCGGACTGCAACGGTCTCAGGATCCAGAACAGGGTGACGGGCCTCCGGATCCATACTGAATTTCTCATATTCCCGGTCAAAAACAGCCGTGACCTCATAACGGTCAGACCAGCACTCCTCAAGCGCTTTTTCCAGGTCGTGCCCGAGGAAACCATATCCCCAAAGTGCGATTCGTTGTTTCATTCAGTGCTCCCCGAAAAAAATGAGAAGTGATGATCTCTGGACCGGCGCGGAGGACACGGCAGGTAAGGATCCGTAATGGTGTCCGACTGATCGGATGCAGAGAAAAAATACAATAAAAGTATACATCCCTGCTGTATTTGCCTGCAAGGAAAAGCGGAGCGGGCTTCCGGCATGGACGCATCGTGGTACAATAGTCTCATAAAAGGAGGGAGTTTCATATGGGAAGAAAAGATTTTGGCCCGAAATCCGTGGTCTGTCCCGAACCGGTGCTTATTATTGCCGCATATGGTGAAGATGGCAGCGTCAATGCGATGAATGCTGCCTGGGGTGGGATCCACGACACGAATGAGATTTACATGTGCCTGAGCAGCGGCCATAAAACCGTGAAGAACCTGCTTTCTGCAGGGGCGTTCACTGTCTCCATGGGCGAGGAAAGATATGTTGCGGCATGCGATTATCTGGGGATCCATTCCGGAAACGACATGCCAGACAAATTTGAACGGTCCGGACTGACTGTCACAAAAAGTTCTTTAGTTAACGCTCCGGTGATCAACGAACTGTCGATATGTCTGGAATGTTCGCTGAAGAGTTATGACCCGGACAGCGGGAGTCTGGTGGGAACCATCGTCAACGTGTCGGTTGATGACTCCGTGCTAACGGACGATGGAAAAGTCGATATGTCGAAGATCCGTCCGATCACCTACGATTCCTTTAACCACACGTACCGGGTAGTGGGAGAAAGTGTGGCAAAAGCGTATTCCATCGGAAAGACGATCGGTTGAATGAACGAAAAAAGACCCTGAAGCGGGAACAGCCGTTTCAGGGCCTTTTTGACTGTGTTGACTGACTGGAATCACAGTGAGCGGCTGTGATCTTCTTCCACGATCCTGCAGATCGCATCATCCAGGGAGAGAGAACCCTGATCGCCGTCTTTGCGGGAACGCAGGGAGACGGTGCCCGCCTCTGCTTCCTTGTCTCCTACAACGAACATGTACGGAATCTTCTGCATCTGAGCTTCACGGATCTTGTAGCCCATCTTTTCATTCCGGGCATCAACTTCACCGCGCAATCCGGCAGCATCCAGGGCTTCCTTCACTTTATCGGCATAGCCGAGGTGTTTCTCAGAAATCGGGATGACTTTGACCTGAACCGGGGCAAGCCAAGTGGGGAATGCACCGGCGAAGTGCTCGGTGATGATGCCGATAAACCGTTCGATGGAACCGAAAACAACGCGGTGGATCATGACAGGAGTATGCTTCTCGCCATCCTCGCCCACATACTCCAGATTGAAGCGACCGGGTAGCTGATAGTCCAGCTGGATCGTGCCGCATTGCCAGGTGCGGTTGAGGCAGTCCTTGATATGGAAGTCCAGTTTCGGGCCGTAGAAGGCGCCGTCTCCCGGGTTTACGACATACTCTTTTCCTATGCTGGTGATTGCGTCTGCAAGAGCCGCGGTCGCGACATCCCAGTCTTCCACAGATCCGATGTGATCTTCCGGCATAGTGGACAGTTCGATGCGGTATTCAAGGCCGAAGAGAGAATAGACTTCGTCGAATAGCCTTGCGATACGGATGACTTCATCCTTGATCTGCTCTTTGGCAAGCAGGATATGCGCATCATCCTGCGTGAATGCACGGACTCGGAACATCCCGTGCAGTGCGCCGGATAATTCATGGCGGTGAACATTGCCGAGTTCGCTGTAGCGCAAGGGAAGATCGCGGTAGGAGTGTGGCGCGAGGTCGTAGACCAGAATGCTGCCGGGACAGTTCATCGGCTTGATTGCGAAATCTTCCTCATCGATCACGGTCGTATACATATTGTCCTTGTAGTGGTCCCAGTGCCCGGAAGTCTCCCACAGGGTGCGCTTCATGATCTGAGGTGTCTGAATTTCTACATAATCCCATTTTTTGTGCACTTCACGCCAGTACTCGATCAGCGTGTTGCGCAGGACCATGCCCTTGGGCAGATAGAACGGGAAACCGGGAGCTTCATCGCGGAAAGCAAACAGTCCGAGTTCTTTGCCGAGCTTGCGGTGGTCGCGTTTTTTGGCTTCTTCCAGCATGGTCAGGTAATCGTTGAGCTGGGAAGCTTTGGGGAACGAAATGCCGTACACGCGCTGCAGCATCTTGTTGTTGGCGTCAGCACGCCAGTACGCGCCGGTCACGTTCAGCAGTTTGACCGCGCCGATGCGTCCGGTGCTCATGAGATGGGGACCTGCGCAAAGGTCGGTGAAATCGCCCTGACGATAGAAAGAGATTTCTTCGCCTTCCGGAAGATCATCGATCAGTTCCTGCTTATAGGGGTTATCTTTCATCAGATCTCTGGCATCTTCTCTGGAGAGAGCGAAACGCTCGATCGGAAGATCCGCCTTAATGACCTTGACCATCTCCTTCTCCAGTTCGGTCAGGACTTCGGGCGTGAAAGTGACGTCGCAGTCGATATCATAATAAAATCCGTTTTCGATCGCGGGTCCAATCGTGAGCAGTGCCTGAGGGTAGAGGTGCTTGATCGCCTGAGCCATGACATGGGAAGTGCTGTGCCAGTAGGCATGCTTGCCGTCGGGATCGTCAAATGTCAGGATCACCAGTTCTGCGTCTGCCGTGATAGGCGTGCGCAGATCTACGACCTGTCCGTCGACTTTTGCCGCACATGCAGCCTTTGCCAGTCCGGCGCCGATGCTCTGAGCGACCTCAAAAGGAGTTACGCCGCAGGGATACTCCCGGACGTCTCCCCGAAGGGTAAGATGGATGTTTGCCATAATTGCCTCCTATATATCTTCAAATGATCCACAAAACAAAAAACTTCACCCCATCCACGGGGTGAAGTACAAATTCTACTCCACGGTTCCACCCGAATTGTGCTCCGGAAGAGCACCGCTTTTGAAGGAATAACGGCCCGGCCGCCGTCTGTTCACAGACGGTCCTCCGCGGTGGTACCGTTCTGATTCTTTCTGCACCCGTCACACCAGAAAGGGCGCTCTCTGAAGAAAGACCGGCAAAACGACATGTCCGCATCGCAGGATCGAAAATAATCTACCACATAGCACTGCTGAAGTCAAGAAATGACACCACATTGACATTTTTGCCCCATTGTTATTACAATATAAAGGAATATATCTGACATGCTGCGGTTTTTTCCGTGGATGCTTTGTATATTATAGATCAACAATTGAAAGGTTCTGAAACAAATATGGTATCGATTACAATTGCCGTTGTTTCAGGGATCGTTGCAGCTTTATTAGCAGGTATCATCTGCTTTTTCTTGGGCATGTCCTACAGACGCAAGGTCGCCGAGGCGAAGATCGGTTCCGCCGAGGTAGAGGCAACGCGTCTTGTTAATGATGCAATGAGATCCGCTGAGCAGCGTAGAAAAGAAGTCATTCTTGAGGCAAAGGATGAGATCTTCAAGATGCGCGCCGAGTCCGACAAGGAACTGCGGGACAGAAGATCTGAAGTCCAGAGCCAGGAACGCCGCCTGAATCAGAAAGAAGAAACCCTCGATAAGAAACAGGAAAAGATCGATGCGGAAACAACACGTCTCCAGAAACGCAGTGAGACGCTGGAACAGCGCATCAAAGAAGCTGACAATCTGAAAGCAAAGCACCTTGAAACGCTGGAGAAGATCTCCGGTTACACACAGGACCAGGCACGTGAGATCCTGCTCAGCCGCATGGATGAGACGCTGGATCACGAGAAAGCCGTGCGCATCAATGCGTACAATCAGGAACTTCAGGATGAGAGCGAGACGATTGCCCGCAACATCCTGTCGATCGCAATCGCGCGCTGTGCAGCTGATCATTCGTCCGAGTCCACGGTTTCCGTCGTCGCGCTGCCGAATGACGAGATGAAGGGACGTATCATCGGCCGTGAGGGACGCAATATCCGCGCAATCGAAAGTGCGACCGGTGCGGATCTGATCATTGACGATACCCCGGAAGCGATCGCGATTTCCTGCTTTGACCCCGTGCGCCGCGAGATCGCACGCGTCACGCTCGAGAAGCTGATCCAGGACGGACGGATCCATCCCGCCCGTATCGAGGACTGCCTTGAGAAAGCTAAGAAGGAAGTGGAGACCAGAATCCGCAAGGAGGGCGAAAGAGCCGTCCTGGAAGTCGGCGTTCACGGACTGCATCCGGACCTGGTCAAGATCCTAGGCCGTCTGTATTATCGTTCCAGTTACGGGCAGAATGTGCTCAACCACAGCAAGGAAGTCGCGCTCCTTTCCGGACTGATCGCTTCCGAACTGGGTCTGGATCCGTCGATGGCGAAACGCGCAGGCCTGCTGCATGATATCGGCAAGGCCGTCGACCATGAGTACGAAGGAACTCATGTCCAGCTCGGTGTCGAGATCGCCAAACGGTACAAGGAAAATCCGGAGATCATCCATGCAATCGAAGCGCACCACAACGATGTGGAGCCCGCGACGCCCCTTGCATACGTCATCATGGCTGCCGACGCGATCTCCGCGTCCAGGCCGGGTGCCAGAAGCGAGAACCTGGAGAACTACATCAACCGGCTTTCCAAGCTGGAGGAGATCGCCAACAACTATGACGGTGTGGAGAGTTCCTATGCGATCCAGGCAGGCCGAGAGGTTCGTATCTTCGTCAAACCGGACCGTGTTTCCGATGACCGTCTTGCCGTTGTCGCTCATGACATCTGTGCGCAGATCGAGAATGAACTGAGTTATCCGGGACAGGTCAAGGTCAATGTGATCCGCGAGAGCCGCGCGATCGATTACGCAAAATAACGAAGGACTATAAACCGCCGCTTTCCGCATCCGCGGGAGGCGGCAACTGTTTGAAACGGAACGAATGGCAATATATGCTCCAAAAGAATTTCTGGACCGGGATATCCGGAAACTGAAAGGCGTCGGTGAAAAGCGGGCGAAACTGTATGCGAAACTGAAGATCTCGACATACGGGGATCTGCTGCATCACTACCCGAGAGGTTATCTGGACTATACCGAAACAGTGAACCTGATGGCTCAGCCCATCGGGTCTGTCGTTACTGTCCGTGCGGTGGTCGACAGCAAGAGCAACCCTGTCCGGATCTCAGGAGGGAGAACGATCTCCAAGGTGTATTGCTCTTCGGAAGACGGCGGAGAACTCGAACTGACTTATTTCAATAACAGGTTCGCTCCGCAGAAACTGCAGATCGGTCAGGAATATCTGTTTTACGGGAAGCTCCAGGGCGATCTCCTGAGAAGACAGATCACGAATCCGGTCACTGTGCTTCCGGAGGAGACGACCGGGCTGACGCCCCAGTATCCGCTGACCGAGGGACTGAGTTCCCGCATGCTGACGACGAACATCCGTACGATTCTGAACGACCCGGAATTCGGGATGGAAGAATCGCTTCCGGATGAGATGATCTCCCGATACAGGCTGCCTTCTGGAGAAGACGCGATCCGGATGATCCATTTCCCCGCAGATCAGGAAGAGATCCGGCAGGCAAAGCGCAGGCTGGTATTTGAAGAACTCCTGCTGCTGTCGCTGGGAATGAAACTGCGTAAACAGCGCAGGAGAGTCATCAGTGATAATGTGTTCTCATGTACGGACGCAGGACCCTTCATCCGTTCTCTTCCGTTCCGGCTTACGGACGCACAGAAGCGCTCGGTTGAGGAAATCGCGGCGGATCTGGGAAAAAATGAGCCGATGAGCCGGCTCCTCCAGGGCGATGTCGGCAGCGGCAAGACCGTTGTTGCAGCTGCGGCTGTATGGATGGCCTGGCGGAGCGGTTTTCAAAGCGCTGTCATGGTCCCTACGGAAGTTCTCGCTTCTCAGCACGCCGAAACATTCCGTTCTTTTCTGGAGCCTTTTGGGATCTCTGTAGGTCTGCTTACCGGTTCTGTCAAAGGAAAACCAAGAACCGAATTGCTCAGCCAGATTGCCAGAGGCGGCGCGGATCTGATCGTCGGGACACATGCGCTGATCTCGGAAGGTGTGGAATACCGCCGTCTCGGTCTGGTTATCACGGATGAACAGCACCGGTTCGGTGTCAATCAGCGCGCAGCCCTTACCCAGAAGGGCAATCTCCCTCATACGCTTGTCATGTCGGCGACACCGATTCCACGCACGCTTTCCCTGATCCTTTACGGAGATCTGGAGCTGTCTGTGCTGGATGAACTGCCAGCGGGCAGAAAGCCGATCCGGACGCTGCTTGTGGATGATTCGTACCGTGACAGGTATCTTGGATTTGTGCGGAAGACTGTATCCGATGGGCAGCAGGCATATATTGTCTGCCCTCTTGTGGAAGACAGCGAGGCGCTGGCCGACACGATGTCTGCGACAGAATACTATGAGCAGTTGAAAAAAGGACCGCTCAGCGGGATACCGGTCGCGCTGGTCCACGGGAAAATGCTCTCTCAGGAGAAAGCTGAAGTAATGGAACGGTTCCGCACCGGGAAGATCCGTGTGCTCGTTTCTACTACTGTGATCGAAGTCGGTGTGGACTGTCCCAATGCAACTCTGATGATCATCGAAAATGCAGAACGGTTCGGTCTGTCCACACTTCACCAGCTCAGGGGAAGAGTCGGCAGAGGCGCTTTACAGAGCTGGTGCGTTTTGGTATCTTCTAACGAAGGGGATACCGCCCGTGAACGGCTGAAGCTTCTTACTGAGACGGAAGACGGATTTGCCATCGCAAGAGAAGATCTGCGCATGAGAGGACCGGGAGACTTTCTGGGAAGCAGACAGCACGGCCTGCCGAATCTCACTGTCGCTGATCTGGCGGATGATGAGCGGGTTCTGATCGCCGCAAATGATGCGGCGGACGAACTGATCCGGAATGATCCGGAACTCTCCGCTCACCCGGTATTGAAAAAGAACGTGGAACATCTGTATGAAAAGACAGATGCCACGATCAACTGATAAAAGAGGTATTTATGGATAAACACACTGCGCTCCTGGCCGCGGAATTCGGGCAGAAGCAGAACCATGTTGAA